>JAIVJM010000305.1 GCA_020199995.1 Acidobacteriota bacterium
CATTATGAATGTATTTCCGAGTCCCGTCATATCAAAACTTAAGTGAATATAATCCCAGCCTTCGACGGGCGAAGCAATCTAACGCCCGGCATCAACCCGCCGCGCACTCAACTAAATAGGCACGGCGTCTCGCGGGTGAGAGCACCGCTGTTCGCGGTCGGGTGCATGCGGTTGTCAGATTGCGGCGTCTGTTCGAGCCACCTTGCGGATCATGTAAGAACTATCATCGCTAATCCGCTGGCAGATTCGTTCACACGCCGCCTCTTACACAACCGTTCTAGGAATCGCCGACATATTTATCATTTATTATTGAATATTAGGAGGCGCAATGTGGCAAGAGTTGATAAGCAGATAGAACCCTCTCCCTACGCTTGCAGTCCTCCCGCAGCACCGCCCAGCGCGACTTGTTGCATTGATCCGAAGTCGATCCAGGAGTCCTTCCAAGTTTGGCTGCAAGAGATGACACGCGACGTGCAGGGGCGGCCCTCAGCGTCGGTTCTGACGCCGCAGGACACGATTAGCGTTGGCATTGTCACGATACGTGAAAGCTATAAGCATCGCCGCTGGCCAAGAGAGATCGTGGGGAGGATTTTAGCCGCCGAACTTGTTACTCACCGGCCTTCCTCACATTCAACCTACGGCATGTTGAACACGGCCGCACGCCGGCTCGGATTCTGGCGGGTGCCCGATGGAGGCTCCACCACGGTCACCAGTCCGCTCAGGCGATAGTCATCATCGGAAAGTACCTCTCCCGGTTGTGTTAGTCACATAGCAACAAAGCAATCCGACGCCGGGCATCACCCGCCGCGCACTCAACCTCAAAGCCTTTCAAGTTAACGATGAGAAGAACGCTGTTCGCGGCCGGGTGCATTGCCGTTGTTAGGCTCGCTATCGACCCTTGTTGCTCCTCCTGCGACGGCCCCTTGCGGCCTGAATCAGCGTGTACAGCACGAGGGTTGCCAGAATAAACTTCACCGTCGCTGAGGCGAAGAGCAGGGTCATTATCGTCACGCCCAGTAAGGCAAATCCGACGAAGCTCAACGCCACCAGCAGGCCCTGATACTCCGAATCCCGCGTCAATCTTCCGCCGCGGAATGCCTCTTTCAGTTCCTGTAAAGAGACCTCGTTGCGGAACCCTCGGGCCGGCGATGCGGTGATCCACAGGTTGCATGCTCCCGCCCCGAGCAAGCACGCCCCCAGCACGCCTAAGAAGCCGGAGTTGAACCAGAGCAATGAGAAAGAGTTGATCGCAGCTTTCCCCGGATCGCCAGGGTGATAAAGGACGGGTACCTCCTGACCGACCGCGTATTCAGGAGACCCCTGCCAATCTGAGTTGACGAACTCGGTGCTCTCACCCCGGTGGGTTTCATACCTCACCTTGTAATAGTACTGGATCGCGAGGCTGCTACGACTTCCTATCATGGTGGAAGGTCTTCTACGGATCACTTCAGTAATAGTCCCGCGCGCAGGCGACGCCCGAGCGATAAAATCCTTCCTGTACCTGAGCGCAGAGGCGCCGAAGGCCAGGAGCACGATGCCGACAAGGATAAAGATTGATGAGATGACTCGGATGACGAGCATTTCGGCTCTGCATGATCCTCTCAAATACTGTAAGTTTTTGATGCCTCGGCTCAGTGACTGGAGCCTAACGCCCGGCATCACCCGCGCCCCTATTCGACGCGCATGAGAGGCACGCCGAAGGGGCGGCGGGTGCAAGCCGTTGTTATGCCGCCGCGCTGGCAAGTTCTGCGGCGCTCTCACGCGGGCTGCTATTACTCGTAGATCAAATCTGACATTACCGTTTAGCCTGATCTACCACCTTCAGAAACGCATCTACCTGACGCTCCCAAAGCGCGGCATTTGACGCGACATTATGACCACTCGGGAGAGAGTGGTCGTCAATGAAGACGAACTCGCCTTGACCCCCGGCATCCTGCCAGGAACGGAACAACTCGCGTGGCACACCTTCTCGATAAAACGGATCGCGGGCGGCGTAGAACCAGATCGACGGCGCACGCGTTTGTTTTGCGGCGCGTGTCAGCCGAGCGAATTGATCGTTCATCCGCTGCTTGTTTTCGGTTTCCGTGAGCCGGTCGGTTACCCCGTACCAACCGCCGACGAAGTTAATAACGCCCTTGACGAGCTTCGGGCGCTCACCGGCGAGTATCAGAGATAGGAAACCGCCGCGTGAGATACCGCCGGCGAGTATTTTTGATTCGCGTGGAACGAGTCGCCCCAGGATCAACTGCTCGATCACCGCATCAGTATCGAGGAGAGCCTCGCGTATCCCCCGCTCGCCAAGTTTGAGCTGGTCTGCGACGGTGCATTGTCCGATGTAAACCGAACATTCCTCGACATAAGTTCCCGTTGACTCGCCACGTCCGCGACGCGAGGGCGCGACCAGCGTATAGCCGCGCGACACGAAAAAGCGGATTACGGCGGCTGGCGGTGCCTCCAAAGGCTCTTTGGGCGAACGGGCTAACCCGGCGGTCGAGCCGTGGCTGAAAAGGACGACTTCACGCCGGTCATTTTTGAGAGGACGGTAGACGTAAGTCACCAGGCGGATCGTGCCGGTGTCCTTGGCATCACGAACTCTGCGTTTAGCCTCCATCCTCTCGAAGGTGTAATCACGTCCGTGGACGAACTCCGGGTTGATTGCTTGTCCCGACACATGTGCGGCGGTTGCCGCGACAAAAAGTATGAACCCGATGAACACACGCATCACGCGCTCCCAATACCGGGTGTACCGACCAAGCCATCTTGCGCGCTCCGCCGCATGCAGTTGTTGGGCGGCTCGTGCAAGAACTTCAGGCGCTCTTGTTCTTTTCATCCCAGATCATCGGCTCCCACAACTCCACCTTGTTCCCCTCAGGGTCCATCACCCACGCGAACTTCCCGTTTTCATGAGACTCGGGGCCCTGGATGATTTCGACCCCGCCCGCGCGGAGCTGCGCGATCATCTCCCCGAGATCGTCGACCCGGTAGTTGATCATAAAAGATGAGTCACTGGGGCTGAACCACTGGCTCTCTTTTTCTGCGATGTGCCAGACGGTGAGCCCCTGATCCTCGGCCTTGTCGTCCGGCCATCTCAGGACGGCACCGCCAAAGCTCTCTAGTGGAATGCCCAGGTGCTCCTGATACCAAGCCGCCAGCGCGGCACGGTCATTTCTGCTCTTGAAAAAGACTCCACCGATCCCGGTAATTCTCGCCATCGTTGCCTCCGTTCAGTAGAAATGCTAATGCCTTTAGCCGCCCAACGCCAGGCATCAACCGCCGCCCCGAGCGATTATCGGAGCATGAGAGGCAGCGTGTCGGCGGTCGGGTGCATGCCGTTGTTAGATCGGCGCATCAATCGACCCCATCCGCTTCTGCGACTCAGGGTCTGGTTTGTACCCGCCTTTGTCGTGCTCGAATTCCCGGATATGCTTACGCTTCTTACACCAAGCCGCATGGATGATCCGAGGCATTCCGTCCTCAGCCTTATCGTGCGGTGTCCTCAACAACTCAAGAATAGAGCCATCCTCCGGGCTCTGATTCTTCGGCTCTGCGGCGGCCTTCCAGTATGCTTGGTAGTCAGCGATCCTTTCTTCAAGCCTCAGGATGATGGATGCCCGGATTGTTAACATACTCAGCTAACTGGGAGCCTCTCCACAGGGACGTGGCGTGTTTTATCCACCTCCTGGAGGGCGAGGCGGAGCCGTCCGAGGCGCCGTTGGCCGGAGGCGTGCAGTGACCCGTCCGAGTTGAATTCAGGGCCGATGTTCCGGGAAGAAGATGCGTGAGATGCTGTCTATGTCATCGAAACCGAACGGCTTGATGAGATAGTCGTTGAAGTCTGCCCCCGTGGCCGCTTCCCTCATCAGGGTGCTGTTGAAGGCGGTGATGACGCAGAGAAGGTTCGGGCGGGCGCGTGGGTGGCCGGCGAGGATATGCCGATTGATGACTGCTGCCGACGACGCGCAGAGGTCACGCGGGAGATTAGCGTTGACGGCTTGAGGCACGACAAAACCCCACGTCTCGAAATCTCAGAC
>JAIVJM010000137.1:0-1115 GCA_020199995.1 Acidobacteriota bacterium
AAGGCTTACAAAGACGACTCTGAGATCGCGGCGACGGACGTGATGGGGCTGGTCATAGATGGGAAGGTGACGCTCACCGGGACGGTCAACTCGGCGGCCCTCAAGCAGAAGGCCGAGCGCCTCGCGCGCGCCGTGAGAGGCATCAGCAGCGTCGAGAATAAAATCACCGTCAGCAACTAGCCGTAAGACGGTAAGGCAAACGAAAGGCAAAAGTGAAAGAGAGAACCTCGACGTGCGAGGTCTGCTCTCTCACTTTTGCCTTTTACCTTTTGGCTTCTCTCAGTAGCCTTCGGTGTGGCGGCGCAGCCAGTCGTTCAGTTCTTCCTCGGTTGGCTCGCGTTTCAATTCCGCGCGCAGGCGCTCGCGCATGTACTCGCGTTCTTTGAGCGCACCGTCTTCGAGCGACTCGTCGGCCCCGCCGTCGTCGTCCGTCCCCGGCGCTTCATCAGGCGAGCCGAGCCCTTCCGCTTCCGGTAACATTGCCAGCACGCCGACGAACGCTTCGGCGTTTGATTGATCAAAGTTGTGCCCCACGAACATCCGTTTTTGCCCCCGAGTGCGGTCTACAGGTTCGACGCGCCTCGCCTTGCCGCTCAAGACCGGCGTCGCCTTGTGTGAACAGTCTGTAGAGAGAAGTTGTCGGCGCGAATAGTACGCGCAAAACGGCGTCGGGGCAAGAGTCGCATGGGCGCGTGCGGCTGAGTTCAAAGGGGCTTCGGGGGGCGGCGTTTGCGCGGTCGTCGTGAAGGCTTTAAACTCGCGGCTCTACTTTCGTTCTACTCTTCCGCGTAAACTTTCGAGCGCCTTGTGGACTGACCTAACGACGTGACGCGCACCAAGACAGAGGAGCTTTCAGGCTGGGGGCGGTACCCGCGCGTGCGTGCGCGCGTCGTGCGCCCTGAATCGGTCTCGCAGGCCGCGTCGCCTGATGCGGCGGCGGATGCGGGGGCCGTTATCGCGCGGGGTCAGGGGAGAAGCTACGGCGATGCGGCGCTGCCCGAAGAGGACGGAGTGGCCGTACTCACCGAGAGGCTCAACCGGTATCTCTCATTCGACGAGCGGGCAGGCGTGTTGCGGGCCGAGGCGGGGACGACGCTCGCCGACGTGCTCGACAC
>JAIVJM010000137.1:1260-5285 GCA_020199995.1 Acidobacteriota bacterium
GAAGGCGCGCGGCTCGGGCGCGGCGTCCTGATGCGGGGCAATCACGCGCGTCAAAACGAGATCGAGAATAACCCGCACCCCCTGCGGCTCTCCACGCGCCGCGGCTTTGAGCTGCCGTTCGAGCTGCCCGCGTGGACACTGAATAACTTCACGGCACGCGCCTTCAACCAACTCTACTTCAGCCGGCAGTCGCGGAAGACTTCGCACTTCATCACGGACATCGAAAGCTTCTTCTTCCCGCTCGACGCGGTCGGCGGCTGGAATCGCGCTTACGGGCGCGCGGGGTTTGTGCAGTACCAGTGCGTCCTGCCGCCCTCGGAGTCGCGCGACGGTTTGCGCCTGATGCTCGAAGCGTTGGGCGCGAGCCGCCTGCCGTGCTTCCTCGCCGTGCTCAAGCGGTTCGGGGGCGAAGGGCCGGGCCTGCTCTCGTTCCCCATGCCGGGTTATACTCTGGCGCTCGATCTGCCCGTGCGCGGGGGCGCGCTCTTCGAGCTGCTCAAGAAGTTCGACGAGATCGTTCTGCGACGCGGCGGGCGCGTCTATCTGGCGAAGGACGCCTGCCTCGACGCCGAGACGTTCCGCGCCATGTACGCGCGTTACCCCGAATGGCGGCGCGCGAGGGAGCGTTTTGACCCCGGCGGGCGCTTCCGCTCCGGCCTCTCCGAGAGGCTCGGCATCACGCCGTAGAGACATGACCGAACCCGTCCTTATTCTGGGTGCGACCTCGGCCATCGCGCGGCACGTCGCGGCGGCCTTCGCGCGGCGCGGCCACACGCTCTTCCTCGCCGCGCGCGATGCGCGAGAGGTTGAGCGCGCGGCCTCCGACCTGCGCATCCGTTTCGGCGTCCGCGTCGAGAGCGGAGAGTTCGACGCGGAAGACTACGAGGAGGGGCACGCGGAGTTTTTGCGGCGCGTGGTTGAAAGGGTGGGCGAGCCGCACGGCGTCGTGCTGGCCTTCGGCTATCTGGGGGAGCAAGAGTTGGCTGAGCGCGACTTCGACGAATCGGGGCGAATCATCGGGCGCAACTTCGCGGGCGCGGTCTCCGTCCTCAACCTCTGCGCCGAGCGCCTCGCGGCGCAGCGCGGGGGGTTCGTCATCGGCATCTCGTCGGTGGCGGGCGACGTGGGGCGGCAGAGCAACTATCTGTACGGCGCGTCGAAGGCGGGCTTGAACGTCTACTTGCAGGGCCTGCGCAACCGCCTCTTCCACGCGGGCGTGCGCGTCCTCACGGTCAAGCCCGGCTTCGTGGACACGCCGATGACCTACGGCATGCCGCGCCTCTTCCTCGTCGCCGCGCCCGAAGAGGTCGGGGAGGGAATCGTGCGCGCGCTGGAGCGGGGAAGGAATGTTGTCTACCTGCCGTGGTTCTGGCGCTATGTCATGCTCGCATTGAGGCTCGTGCCGGAAGGCCTGCGGAAGCGTTTGAAGCTCTAGCACAATAGAGGCTCGGGCGGATGAGACTGTCACAGTACCGCGAGCGGTCTTTCGGGCGGGTGTGCTGTCGTGACCACGCCCGCCCGAAAGACCGCTCGCGGTACTGTTAATGAGATTGCCGCTATCAAAAAATATTGATGCGCCCCGTCGCCGTCTCGACATCGGCGACCTCGTCATCTTTCTCTACCTCACGGCGTTCGTCCGGCAGTATCTGTGGGTCGTCGGCGACAACCGTGTGGCGTGGCCTCTAACGGTCGCGCTCTCGGCGCTCGTCTGGTATCTGCACTGGCGGACGAAGGAGTCTGCGGAGGACGGGACGCCCAAGCTGTTCTGGCCGTCGGTGGCTCTCCCGCTGTTCGGCTTCTACGCGCTGCGGGCGGCGCTGCCCGATCTTTCTTGGGACGTGCTTGATTACCGCCTCATCAACGCCGAGCGCGCCCTGCGCGGCTGGCCCATCGGCCCCGGCGACTTCTTCCCCACGCGCTTTCCCTTTAACCCCGCGCCCGACATGCTGATGGGATTGGGGCGATACCTGCTCGGCTACCGGCTCGGCACGCTCGTCAACTTCTCCGTGCTCGTCTGGACGGGGATGCTTCTCGAAAGGTTGCTCCGCTTCTTTATCAAGAGCGCAGGGGCGCGTTGCCTGTGCGTCCTGCTGCTGCTGCTCACCGAGCAACTGCTGTTCGAGGTCAACAACTACATGGTTGACCTTCTGGCGCTCCCGCTCCTGCTCGAAGCCGCGCGCATCGCCATCGAGACCGAGGGCGGCGAGCGCGGGCGTCCAGATTTCGTCCGCGCGGGGCTGTATCTCGGGGCGAGCCTCGCCTTCAAGTTGACGAACCTCGCCTACGCCGTGCCCATCGTCCTGCTCTTCGCTTATCGCTTGATGAGAAAGCAGGCGCGCTTCGATTTGAGGGCGGCGCTCTACGGGCTCGCGGCCATCCTGCTGCCGCTCGTGCCGTACACGCTCTATATCTTTCGGCAGACCGGCAACCCCGTCTTCCCGCTCTATAACCGGATTTTCAAATCGCCTTACTGGCCCGTCATAGACACGCGCACCGAGCGTTGGGGGCCGATTGTTGACGACCCGCGCTTCAAGCACCTCAAGGCGTGGGAGATTCTGCTGTGGCCGCTCCTGCAACCGTTCAGGGTCGAGCACACGGCTGCCGATTTAGGGCCGCACTGGGGCCGCGTCTCGGTCGCTTTCGTCGCCGCGCTCGCCGGCACGGTGTGGCGCGGCGCGGACAGGCGCGTCCGCGCGCTGGGCTTCGTCACGCTGCTCGGCGCAGTCCTCTGGAGCGCCGCTTCGGGGATGCTCCGCTACGCGATGTTCGTCGAGCTGGCCGGCGGCGCGATCACCATCTACCTCGTCGTCACGCTCTACAACCGCGCGAAGAAGACAGCGCCGCCCTCGGGGCGTGTGCTCGCGCGGGCGACGGCGGTGCTGCTCTCAGCCGTCCTCGTCGCGCAGTCGGCGGCGGCCTGCGTCTACGCCTACAGGTTCGAGTGGGGGAGCCGCCCCACCATTTTCCGGATGCCCGAAAATCATCTGCACGACGCGCGACACCTGCTCTTTGACCGCTCGGCGCGCGGCTATCTCTCGGCGGAGGAGCGCGCTCGCTTCGACGAGGTCGGCGTGTGGGTCGAGAGCGGCCCCATGACGAGCGGCATTCAGGTTTTATTCAACCAATCGGCCCCGCAGCTCTGCGTCTACATGCCTGAGTTCTTCGCAACCGAAGAGTCGCGGCAGAGATTCGCGCGCGCTCTCGAAGTGTCGAAAGGGAAGCGGCTCGCGACCGTTTGCATGGCCGACGAGTTCAAGTCCTGCACCGAACATCTCCGGCGCGCGGGGCTCGGCGTGGGGAAAATCTCCGCCGTCTCTCTGCCTTACTACTCGGACAGGGCGCGATTCGCCACGTCGTACTTCATGGAAGTTTTGCCGCCGGGAAGTGGAGGGGGCCGCGACTTCAACATCACGGCGGCCAACGCCGCGCTCGCCGGAGGAGACCTGAGGGCCGCGCTCTCGTGGGCGCGCACACCCCCGGCGCGACTCCGCGCGGGCGAGCGGAGCGCGCTCCACGTCCTCGTCAAAAACGCCGGGCGTGCCGTGTGGCCCTCGCTCGGCGGGGCGCGCCAGAACTTCCGTCTCTTCCTCGGCAACCACTGGCTCGACGCGGGTGATGGCCGCGTCCTCGTCAACGACGACGGGCGCAGCTCTTTCCCTTACGATCTCGCGCCCGGCGACGAGATAGAACTGCTCCTGACCGTCACCGCGCCCCGCGCGCCGGGCGCATACGTCCTCGAAGTGGACGTGCTGCAAGAGGGCGTGAGCTGGTTCGGGCTCAAGGGGTCGGATACTCTAAGATTGAAGCTCAAGGTCGAAGACTAGCGCCGAAATGAAGAGCCACGCCGACGCACAGACGAATGACGCCGCCGCGCGAACCGGCGAAGCCGCCGACACGCGAAAAGCCGGGGGCCTCAGGCCCGCGTTAAGCGCGCTGCGCGTCCACCAGTGGATCAAGAACCTGCTCGTCTTTGTCCCTGTGCTGATGGCGCACAGGGTACTCGACGCGCCGTTGATGCTCGCGGC
>JAIVJM010000025.1 GCA_020199995.1 Acidobacteriota bacterium
GGTAGTTCGCCTTGACGACCGTCCCCGTGTTCTGGCCCTCTTCAAATTTCGTCTGGTAGACGGGCGCGGCGCTCCGCTCGTCGGTCATCTCGCGGATAAAACTCAGGTCAATCACCTGCTCGACGGGGGCGTAGTTCTCAAGGCGGTCGGGCAGCAGTTGCTTGAGGCGGTTGGCGTGGTCGGTGTAGGTGACGCCGAAGATGCTGCGACCGATGGGCTGGTTCCCGTCCATCCCGAAGAGGTGACGCACCTCGGCGATGTTGTTGACGCGCGAGCCGCCCAGAGGGACGCCGTTCTCAGTCACTCCGGCGAAATATTTATTCCAGAAAGTCTGGCCCATGCCTTCCATGTTGAAGACGAGGGCGTTGAGGGCGGCGACGCGGTCGCGGAAGTAGGCCGGGTCGGTCTTGATGCGCTCGTTCGAGCGCGCGATGCAGCGCAGGAGCGTCGTCACGTAGGGGCGGTGCTGGCGGAGCCAGTCCTCGTTGCCGAACAGGATGTTCGGCATCATGTAGCTGTACTCTTTCGTCGAGACGATTTTTTGCAGCTTCTCGTCCTTGCCCTTGTAGCTCACGGTCGGTCGCTCTTTGGTGGCCATCACGTCGCCGGGGGTCCATGTCGCGACGGCGTCAATCTGGAACTGTTCGGTTTTGCCGCTCCGGCGATTGCGGAGCGCGACTTTGGCGTTGGCGTTGAACTTCTGCGCCGCCTCGATGTGGTCGGTGGCGTTGACGAAGTTGACCGCTTCCGCATCGTAAACCTGCTCGTCCGGGTTGACGGGAATCTGATTGTCGGCGGCCCAGTTGACCACCACGTTCCAGTCGCAGTAGGGGACGGCGGTGACGACCACGGAGCCGCGCGCCAGTTGTGGGTCGCGCTCCCACGACTCGGGCCCCATCAGGCAGTCTTCGCCGAACGAGTAGCCGCCCGACCAGACGACCTTCGCCTTGTTGCCGCGCAGGAGCTTGTTTGCGCCCGCGATGTCAACGGCGGCCTGATCGCCTGTGGTCGTCACGAGGTGCATCGGAGGTCTTTGAGCGCGATGTCTTCCAGTTTCTCGCGGCTGCCGACGAGGACGCCGCCCTGCGGCCTGTTGTCGTTGGCCGAATCAGGGTTCAACTTTTCGAGAATGCCTAACTGCCTAATGCCCGCGTAGACGAGACCGGCCATCACCAGTAAGAGCAGGATAATGGCGCCCGGGCCTAACTTATAACGACCGATTTGCATGTCAGCCTCCTCAATGTTGAAAGCGAGAATCGCTTCAGATAGCACCACTCGGACAACCGGAGCGGGCAGCTTCGGACGCCCGCCAAAAGGCCACACCCCGGCTCACCGCCGCGAGCCGACCGTGAGGCGCAAGAGCCGCAGCCGCGCGTCCAATTCTTCCGGCGTCATCGCGGCGTATTTGGGCGGGAGCAGCCGCCGGCTCGACGCCTCGAAGACGGCGAGCAGTTCCATGTATTCAAGTAGTTCGTTGTCGCGGCTCGGAAAATAGTCCGAGGCCGCGTGCCGGAAGTGCTCGGCGGTGATGGCGGCGTCACCCCCGGCCTCGCGCGCCGCGTCGTCGTTCGCCATCAGGATGACGGCCTCGACGTCGGCGTTGCTGTACCCGATCAGCTTTTGCGCGAAGCCGTCGCGGATTGACGCGAAGTCAACATCAGTCCTGATCTTGTTCTTGCGGACGAGAGCGCGCGCCACCATCTCGACCTCTTCGGGCGTCTGCGAATAAAGAAAAGGAATCTTCCGGTCGAGACGCCCGGCGCGTTTGAGGTCAATGTCGAGCTTGTCCGGGCGGTTCGTCATGACGAGGAAGAGGATGCGCCCGCGGTTCGAGGTGTCGGACATGAACTCCTTGATGCGCGCGATGACGCGCGACGAAGTGCCGCCGTCACCCTCGCCGTCAGTGTTGCCGAAGGCGCGGTCGCCCTCATCAATGATGACGATGACCTGCCCGATGGCGCGGATGACGCCGAGAATCTTTTCGAGATTCCCCTCCGTCGCGCCGACCCACTTCGAGCGAAAATTCTTGAGCTTGATCGTGGTCAGCCCGCACTCTTTAGCAAACGCCTCGGCGACGAAGGTCTTCCCCGTGCCCATCGGGCCGGTGAAGAGGATGCCCATCGGGACGCGGCTCGTGCGCCCCTCGCGGATGCTCTCGGCGATGAGGAGCAAATCTTTTTTGACTTCGTCCATGCCGCCCACCACGTCGAAGCCGTGGCTCGGTTCGACGAACTCGACGAGGCCGAAGCACTCGCGCTCTAAAATTTCGCGTTTGCGCCGCGCGATCAAGCGGTCGGCCTCTTTGCGGGCGCGTTCCTGCGCGGTCTCGCCCGCTTCGGTTTCGGCGGCGGCGGGGTCGGCGTCCGGGGCGATGAGCTTCTTGATGTCCTCCTGATTCATGCCGCTTGTGAGCTGCGCGAGTTTGCGCGCGCGCTCCTCCGCGTCCTGACCCGCGCCGAGCATCTGCTTGATGAACTCCTCGCGCTCGCGCGTCTCTTCTTCGGCGGCGGGCGGGGGCGTCAGGATCGAGATGATTTGCACGGCCTTCAACCCGGCGGTGATCTCCGCGTAGCGGCGCACGTCGCGTTCGCCGAGTTTCGGGTTGGCGACCGACGCGGCGACGGTGCGCGTCTCGACGTCCGGCATCGGCACCTCGACGACGGCGACCTTCGGGTTAGAGACGAGCTTGGGTGAAAGCTCCGAGAGATTTTCAGTGACCAGCAGGACGATGTTGTCGCGGCGCTCGATCTCGGGGAGCGAAGACCAGCGGTGCAGCGTGACGATTGAGGCGCGGTCGGTGTCGGCCTGAAAGTTGGGGTCGCCCGCCGGGGCGATGGTCTCGGCGTATTCGAGGACGACCGCCGCCTTCGACGAAGTTGTGAGGACGCTCTCCAGCGCGGCCAGCGAGCGATCCTTCTGCGGCGACAGCAGGAGCTCTTCGTGGACCACGACTTCGGCGGCGGTGCGCTTGGCGAAGCGCGCACCCGTGGCGACGTTGTAGACGACGATGGTCTCGCGCGACTCCTTGAGCAGCACCCCGGTCAAAAAATCGGTGAGCGAGAGAATCTGCCCGCGGTGGAGGACGGCGTCGTAGACGTTACCGTGGAGCACGAACATCGAAGCCTCGCCGCGCAGGTAGCGGCGGCGCAGGTCTTCGGCCCAGGGAGGGATCGGACGCGATTCGGACATAGAAAAAGTGAGCCGTGAGCGGTAAGCAGTAAGCAGTAGGTGTTGAGCGGCAACGCGCGTCGAGCAGTTTTTTATGTTCTTACTGCTCACCGCTCACCGCTCACCGCGCACTGCTTACATGGTTTTATTACCCTGCTGCGCCTGCTGCGCGGCCTTCTTGGCCTTGAGTTCGGCGAGCTGGTTTCTGGCCTGTACGTCGCCCACCTGACTGCGGAGCGCGTCGAGGCGGCTGTCGAGCGACGACTCGGAGAGTTCCTTGCCGAGGTTGGCCTCGGCGATGGTGTTCTTGATGTGCTGGCGCACGTTGTCGAGCGCGAAGCGCTCGTCCGTCTCTTCGCGGCGGCGGATGATAGAGGCGGTCGCCGACTTCAGTCGCGAATACTTCTCGATCATCGAGTCAATCGCGTTCTCGTAGGCGATCTCAGGGTGCTCTTTTTCCACGTCGGAAATCCAGAGTCGCAAGAAACCCCGCCACAAATTACCCAGCCGACTGAGAATGCCTGCCATTGCCTTCGCTTCCTTTCGATGAAACTTTCAGTTGATTGGTAGTAGAACTAAACCCAGAGACTTCCGGTATCCGTTGACAGCGACGAGACGGATTGTAATCACGGCACTACACTCTAGCACAAGGCGGGGACTCCGCCGAAGTGAATCCCTGAACCGCGAACTGACCGGCAGACGCGGCGACGACCGGCGGATCTCGGAGCGAAAAATCCGCGCCAAACCCCTGTCAGCGTAGGTGGCAACGGCAATAAAAATGACAAGGGCACTTAAACTCAGTGTTTTCAATAAACGAAAAATGCTGTGTATTGAATTTAAGTGTTGACAGGTGTGCCGACAGGCGTATGATGCCTCACCCTCATACTTCCTTCTGCATCCTCTTGAGGAGTTATCGTGATGCGACCTCATCTTTTCGTCATCCGTCCCGCCTCGAAGTCCTCTTGCTTTCATTCAACCTCGATTCGTACCGGTTTAGCTGAAGTTCGTTTCAACTCTATTGGATAAAGCATAAAGCCCTGAGAATACCGGCAAGTATTCTCAGGGCTTGGTCACAACACAGCCTCTGACGCCTTTGAGCGTAGAAGATGCATCGCTTGGCAGCCCGCATCTTAGCTCACCCGGCATCAGTCGCTCAACCGGCGGCCTTCGATGTCACCGACATGTGAACCCGTCCGCACAAGTCCCACAGGTCACGTCCGCGAGAGTGGTCGCCGTCTACTGCTGCCGCGCGTCGAAGGACATCCGCGCGGGAAGAAGAAGAGGAGCCCATGTCTAAAAGGAAATCAGCCGGGCGGAAGAGTCTCGCACCGCGGTCACGCCGTCGGGTGGGCAAGGTCTTGATCGCCGTCCTCGCGCTGTGCCTGCTCGGCACCGTCGTCACGCTCCTCGGACGGAAGACGGGTGTGCATAATGCGCCGACGCAGGGCGAGCCGCCGCCCGTGAACCCTCCAACCCCCACAAGTTTTTCGCCGTCATCCCCCTCCCGGGAGTACATCTACGCCGGTGGCCGCTTGATAGCCAGTGAAGAGCCTCTCGTCCTCACGCCTCCCGCGGCTCCGACTCTCGCTCAGGCCGGGGGCGCGCTGTCCGGTCTGTGGTGGACTGATAACTCGAACAACGAGACGGGATTCAAAATCGAATCCTGCCACCTCGTCAACGGCGTCTGGACACAATGGCAACAGATCGCCACGGTCGGGGCCAATGTAGTTAATTACAAAGGTAGCCTCGGTTGCGAATACAAGTACCGCGTCAGGGCGACAAACGCGGTCGGTGATTCGGCCTACTCTAATGAGGTGAGTCCTAAACCCCCTTGTTGGGTCACGGGAAGCGACGCGCCTCCGGCGGAGAATGTCATCTGGTCGAGCGTCGTCGGCGTGCAGCCGACGGGCAACAGCCTGCGGAAGGTGTCCGGCACATCCTCCTGGTACGACGCGGGCGCGGTCTCCACGCGCACCATCGCCTCCGGCACCGGCTACGTCGAGTTCACGCCGGGCAACGCCGTCACATGGCGAATGGTCGGTTTAGGTAACGGCAACTCCAGCCAGCATTTCGGCGACATCGAGTATGCACTCTTCCTGGGTGGAGGGAGCGATCTGCACATCTACGAGGCGGGCCAATACCGGGGGCAATTCGGCGCTTACGCCGCCAACGACCTGCTCAAGGTGGCGGTCGAAAACGGGCAGGTGAGGTATTACCGCAACGACGTTTTGCTCTATCTGAGCGCGGTCGCCCCATCGTACCCGCTGCTTGTGGACACCTCTCTGAACACGGTCAACTCTGAGGTCAACAACGTCAAGATCGCCGCCGCTTCCTTTGGCGGCGTGGCCCCGCCTCAGGGCGTCTTCTGGACAGCAGTCAGTCCCAACATCCGTGTCTCGGGCAACAGCATACAGAAGGTTGCGGGTGCCGCCTCCTGGTACGACGCGGGAGCGGCCTCCTCGCGCACCATCGCCTCAGGCGACGGCTATATGGAGTTCACACCGGGCGACACGAGTACGTGGCGCATGATTGGGCTTAACAGCGGCGCGCCGACCTGGTATTTCGGAGACATCGAGCACGCGCTCTTCATGGGAGGAAGCAGCGACCTCCACGTCTACGAGGCGGGACAGTACCGGGGGCAGTTCGGCACCTACGCGGCGAACGACCGACTGAAGATAGCGGTCGAGGGCGGGGTCGTCAGGTACTACCGGAACGGGGCGGCGGTCTACACGAGCGGGGTCGCGCCCGTCTACCCGCTGATGGCTGACGCCTCGCTCAACACCGTCAACGCGGGAGTCTACGATGTCCAGCTCGCGGCGGCGGTCTCCGGTGGCACGCCGCCGCCGGAGAACGTCGCCTGGACAGCGGTCACCCCTACCCTTCAGGTGACGGGCAACACCGTGCAGAAAGTGTCGGGCGGCGCTTCCTGGTACGACGCGGGCGCGGTCTCCAACAAGTCGATCACATCGGGCGACGGCTACGTGGAGTTTACGCCGGGCCACACCAGCACGTGGCGCATGTGCGGGCTGGGCCGCGGCAACGACAGCGCCTACTTCGGCGACATTGAGTACGCGCTGTTCCTTGGCGGCGGAGGCACCGTCCATGTCTACGAGTCAGGGGTGTACAGGGGGGAGTTCGGCACTTACGCCGCCAACGACCGGCTGAAGGTGGCGGTCGAAAGCGGGCAGGTGAGGTATTACCGGAACGCAACGCTGCTCTATACGAGCGCGGTCGCGCCCATCTACCCACTGCTCGCCGATACGTCATTCAATACCGTCAACTCGGCGGTCTACAACGTCTGGATTGCCGGCACCCTGACGCCTTAAAAGGGGCGGTCATCCGGGGGTCGCTACAGACTGCCATCGGTTCGCTCGGTAAGGAGAGATAAATTCGCTCGGTAAGGAGAGATAAAGATGTCATTTCGTCAGATCATCATGTCAGTCACACGGAGGGCTTCGCGTCGCCGGCTGAGGGTCACGGTAGTCGCCGCCGTCCTGGTCGCGTTGAGCGCCGCCGCCATCAGCGCCGGGATTCTGCTCAAGCCGGCGCAGGAGGTCGCTGAGGTCAGGATCACACTGCGGTCGGACGGCTTCGACCCTTCGGAGGTCACGCGCCGGGCAGAGAGGTTCCGTCTCACAGTTGTGAATAGCAGCGGGAGGGAGGAACTGACCTTCCGACTCATGAGAGTTGGTGGCGAGCAGGTCCACCAGAGCCTGATGGCGCGGGGAGCAGCGCAGTGGAGCGAGGAGTTCGACCTCCCGGAGGGACAGTACGCACTGACTGAGATCGGCAATCCGGCGTGGCTCTTCTATGTCACAGTGCGGTGAAGCGACGACCAAGAGCCCTTCATCTGCACTATCGTCGTCAAGAGGCCCGTCCCTTAAATGTATGCCACGCCGCTCTGGCGGCGTATATGCCAGACGCTTTAATCTGGAGAGGCTCGTCCATGAAGCACTTCAATGATTCCGCCACACGATCCCGGCTCTTCGTTGCGCGCACAGTTCCTTTGAGTCGCGCAGTAATCGCCGCCGCGTTAGTTCTATCTTCGTGCCTTGCCTTTTCCCACACGACGGTCGCGCAAGGCGGCTCGCCCAACCTCCAGCACACGAAGAACACGCCCGACCTCGGCCTCAGAGGGGAACTCAAGGTCGACCCCTCGACCCTCGGCATGAGCATCCAGATTCCGCTCGGCGGCTACCCCGGACGGGCCGGCACGGGCAAGTCTTTAGGGCTTTACTACAACTCGAAGGTGTGGCGCATCGAGTTTGATGATTACGTCAACGGGAACATGAGTAACTGCTCGAACCCTGAGGAGGTCGAGGTCGGGATCGAGTGCTACACCACGACCCGCGCCCTCTACGCCGAGAAATCCGTCGCTGGCTGGACCTTCGGCGGCGCGTTTCCGACCATCGAATATGGCGACGAGAGGTATGACTCCGACGGGCGCGCCTGTTGCAACGGCGACCCCAACTTGGGTAAATACATCCCACGCATGACGGTGCGCTTCCCCGATGGCTCGACGCACGAGCTGCGCAGGGGTGACGCTCCGCTCACGGGGGCGGACCCGCTTACCGGCACCTACCACTCGGTTGATTCCTCGCGCATGAAGTTCCTCGGCACCTCGCCCGGCGCCGGGACGCTCTACCTGCCGGACGGCTCACGCTACGAGTTCGCCAACTGGGCCGCGACGCGCTACGTTGACCGCAACGGCAACGTGCTGACCGCTCAGATGGACACACTTGGACGTCAGGTCTTTGCTCCCACCTTCCATAACAGTTTCGCGCACACAGAGACGCGCTCGATTCCCGGCGTCGGCGGCTCGTTGATGAGTTACACCTTCGACCTCCGGGAACTCGGGAGCGTGGGTGTGCTGGAGCCGGACATGCTCACGGGCGGCGTGCCTGCGCTGCGCCGCATCGGCGACAGCGACAAGTTCGGCAACAACGTCTACGCCGCGTCGCTGTTCACTTCCGTCTCCGGCAACCGCCTCATCAACCCGTCCATCTTCAACCCCGTGGTCTTGCACCGGATTGTGTTACCGGACGGGAGCGCCTACACCTTTACCTACAATGAGTACGGCGAGATCGCGAGGGTCGTGTACCCGATGGGCGGCTCCGAGCGTTACCGCTACGCTTTCGTCCAGCCGCTGGCCGTGATGGACGCCCCGTACTCGCAGGCGAACCGCGGGGTCTTGGAGAAGCGTGTCAGCGCGACCGGCTCCGCGGCGGACGAGGTGAAATGGCTGTACGGCTCTTCGGGAACGACCGTGACGACCTTCGCGCCGGACTCCGGCACGCCGGAGGGGGGCACGCGCACGGTCCGCTTGCTCCACACCGGTTATTCTTTCGGGAGTGTGGTCTTCGGCCTCGACGACCCGCGCGCCGGCATGGCCTACGACGAGAGGGTGTATGCCCCGCAGTCGCGGGGCGGGGCGATGCTGCGCAGGACACTGACGGAGTGGGGCGTCTCCGGGCCGGAGCCCGGCGGGCACACCAGTGCGAAGCGCAACCCGAAGGTGCTGAAGACGGTCGAAGTCCTGCTCGACACCGGCGCGGGCAACCCGCTCGCCAGGACGACCACGTACCAGTACGGGCAGGCGAGCCAGCCTTTGAACGTCACCGCCGTCAACGACCACGAGTACGTCGCAATCCCGCGCGCCACGGCTGAGGGCGGCCCACTCGGCGACATCCCCTCGGGCGTCGCGCTGCGGAGCACGGAGACCGCGTACAAGGATGACCCCGCCTATCACGCTCGAAACCTCGTCGCGCTGCCCCGCAGCACAACGGTGCGTGCCGGGGGGCCGGAGAACAGCCCCGTGCCGGGGGTAGTCGTCGGACGCGCCGAGATTTACTACGACGAGGAGGTCTACTTCGGAACCGACATGTCGTTGCTCCACTGCGGCGCGACACAGGGCAGGGAAGCCTCGACCCCGCCGACGCGCGGCAACGTGACGACCTCCAGCCGTTGGCTCGACACGCTCGGGGCGGTGGATAACTCGTCGGCTTATCTGGACACCCACACCCGCTATGACCAGTGCGGGAGCACGCGGCAGACGTGGGATGCGGGGGTGCGAGGCACAATCTCCGCGCGCGTCTCGGAGGTGGAATACTCCGCCAGCAACCAGTTCGCCTACCCGACTCGCACCATCTCGACGGCCCCTGACACCGATGGGGTGAAAGGGTCGAGTGTCCCGTTCGAGATGTCGAGCGCCTACGACTTCGAGACGGGCCTCATTCTGTCCGTGACCGATGTCAATAACCAGACGACCATTCAATATTCCTACAGTGACGCGGAGACCGGTGTCGTTGATCCGCTCGGCAGGCTGCGCCGGGTCTCGCATCCCGACGGCGGCTCGACGAGGTACGACTTCGGCGACACGCCGGGCAAACGCTACGTGCGCTCCCGCACGGCCCTCGACGCGACGCGCTCGACCGACTCATACCAGTATTTCGACGGGCTGGGGCGGCCCTCGCGCGCCTATTCTTATGACGGCAGCGCCCCCGTCCGGACGTGGATCGCCACCAAAATGCAGTACGACGATGAGGCGCGTCAGGTGAAGGTCTCGAACCCGCATTTCAGGAACGACCTCGCCGACTTCGACCTCAACTCCGCGTCGAATACCATCCCCGTCACGACCAGCACTTCGGACCCGCTCGGGCGCGTGACGAGTGTGCTATCGCCGGACGGCGCGATGGTCGCCAGCGAATACAAGGGGGTCGAGGTGACGGTGACGGACCCGGCCGGCAAGCAGAGGAGGAGTGTGTCTGACTCTCTGGGCAGGGTCGTCAAGGTCATCGAAGCGCCGGGAGTCGCTCACTACGGCTTTGAGACTGTCTACGCGTATGACGTGCTCGGCAACCTTCTTCAGGTTACTCAAGGGAAGACAGGACAAGCCCAACAGACCCGGACGTTCGTCTACGACTCGCTCTCGCGGCTCAGTTCGGCGATCAATCCGGAGAGCGGCACCCTCAGTTACGAATACGACGCATACAGCAACTTGAAGAAGAAGGTGGACGCCCGTCAGGTGCAGACCGAGTATGTCTACGACTCGCTGAACCGAATCGTCAGGCGCAGCTACTCGCTTGCGACGGGTGCGTCTGCCCCGCCGAGCTACGTCGCCGCGCCGGCAGCAGATTACTATTATGACGGGACTGGTGTGCCCGCAGGCGTCGCCGCTCCCACTTTTTCAAATGGGCGTCTGACGGCGGTCAAATCCGCGGTCTCGCAGACGATCTATACTGAATTCGACGCGGTGGGGCGCGTCAGGAAGCACCGGCAGGTGAGCGAGCCGGGGACTACAGCCGAGCAGGCGTACCTGATGGAATACGGCTACAACCTGGCGGGTGCTCTGACTTCGCAGAAGTTCCCGTCGGGACGGGTCGTCCCCGTCAGCTACGACAACGCCGGGCGCATCAGCCGGATCGGAGATGCTAATAGCAAAGTCTACGCCGACACATTCAAATACGCGGCGCACGGGGCGGTCGAAGAGGCGCGACTGGGCAACGGGCTGTGGGAGCAGACGCAATACAACCAGCGCCTCCAGCCCGAGTGGATGAAGCTGGGGACGGCGGGCGGGACATCTGACCGCTGGCAGCTCGTCTACGGGTACGGCCCCACCGCCGAGAATAACGGCAACGTGCGACAGCAGACTATTACCGTCCCGGCGGTCGGAGGCATCAACGGCTTCAACGCCGTCCAGAGCTATACCTACGACCCGCTAAATAGAATCGAGACGGCGAGAGAGACGAAGGACACAGCGAGCGGTGCGGAGAGCTGGAAGCAGCGCTTCGCCTACGACCACTTCGGCAACCGGCGCATAGACGGCAACCCTGCCGACCCCTCGGCGAGCCAGACCACCCCGGCGCTGATCGGGCCTAATCCAACTATCAGCCCCGCCACCAACCGCATCTCATCCTCCGGCTACGGATACGATTCTGCGGGGAATCTGACCTCGACGCCGAGCGGCGACACCTTCCTCTCTTACGACTACGACGCGGAGAACAAGCAGGTCGCCTTCAGGCGCGGCCAGACGGTCGAGGCCGAGTACACGTACGACGGCGATGGGCGGAGGGTCAGGAAGGTCGTGGGCGCGGGGGCGAGCGCGGTGACGACCGTCTTCGTCTATGACGCGGCGGGGCGGCTGGTGGCCGAGTACTCGAACGGCGCACAGACCTCCGCAGGCGGGACGAATTACTTGACGCAGGATCACTTGGGGAGCACGCGGGTCGTGACGCGGCAGGACAAGTCTGTCCAGTCGCGGCATGACTTCCTGCCGCACCGCGAGCACTTCCGGGTTAGTCAATGTGAACAATGAAATGCAACAAAAGGGCCATGTCCTGACGGCAATGTTCAATTTCGGTCAGGGGGCACATAAATGGACGGCTCTTCACCGGCGCACAATGATTTTCAATTGTACGATACAACGCCATATAAATTCATGATGAGAGCCTCCCCCACATTGGCCGAAGTTGCATTCGCATGGGACATGGCTGAGCATAGCTGCGCCGAAGGCGATTTCGGCATGGCACGAGGCGAAGAACTAACGGATGAACAATGGGCTATTTTAGCCCCACTGATACCAGAACCACCTCGCCGCGATGTTAAGCGCGGCAGGCCGTGGAGAGACACGCGCGAAGTCATTAATGGCGTGCTTTGGATTCTGCGCTCCGGCGCGCGGTGGCAGGATTTACCCGACCGGTTCCCGTCATACCAGACCTGCCACCGCAGGTTCCATCGGTGGTTGAGAGAGGGCACGCGCGTGCGATACTCGAAGCCTTAGCGCGCGACCTACATGAGCGCGGCGAGATTGCCTCTCCGAATGCTTTATCGACGGCACGTTTGTGGTCGCGAAAAAAGGGGGCGTGCTGTGGGCCCCACAAAGCGGGGCAAAGGCACGAAACTCATGGGTTTGGCAGACGCTCATGGTCTTCCTCTCGCCGCCTACGCGACGAGTGCTTCACCGCATGAAATCACCCTTGTCCGAGATGTTCTTGCTCAGAGTTTTATCAGAGAACTTCCGCAACGACTGATCGGCGACCGGGCTTGTGATAGCGACACACTTGATGTCGAACTGGCGGCCACAGGCATCGAGTTGATTCGCCGCACAAGTCGAATCGAGTGAAGCCACCCACCCAAGACGGGCGCGCTTTGCGCCGTTACCGACGCTGCTGGAAAGTTGAACGGCTCTGGGCGTGGCTGCAAAACTTTCGCCGTGTGGCGACGCGCCTTGATTATTATGTCGAGAACTTTCTCGGCTTCGTGCATCTTGGCTGCATCAAGATTCTGCTGAGGTGCTATTTATGAGACTGCTTCAAGATATCAAGAGCGATGTTGTTATTGGTTCATCAGAAAAAGTGTGTCTTTTACCTAAAGCGGAGTATAAAATGTCCAGTCTTGGATGTGTTGAAATTGCCGTTGGCGGATCTAAGGATTGACAGAAAATATATATTCTCTATAGAGTAGCCATCTGCTCTGAACCACAACATCTTGGATAAATCGAGAAGTGAATTAACTCAATGAGCGCAGAATTAGAAAACAACGGGATTGACAAATACCTCGATCAATTCATTTGCGGGGATGCTTTAAAGACAATGGCATCCATGCCCAGCAATTCAATTGACCTCGTAGTTACATCGCCGCCGTATAATCTAAAAAACTCGACAGGTAACGGCATGAAAGAGGGGACTAAGAGTGGTAGGTGGGCTAATAACCCATTGCAGAACGGCTATGCTAAACACGGCGACAAAATGCCACATGATGAGTATGTAAAGTGGCAACGGGAATGTCTGACCGAAGCCATGCGCCTCATCAATGAGGATGGTGCAATCTTTTATAACCACAAGTGGCGCGTTCAGGGTGGGCTGTTGCAAGACCGCGCCGACATCATGGAAGGCTTCCCTGTGCGCCAAATAATTATTTGGAGACGCGCGGGTGGCTTTAACTTTAACCCTGGTTATTTCGTTCCGACTTATGAAGTGATCTATCTTATCACCAAGCCCAAGTTCAAGCTGGTCAAGGGAGCGAATGGGCACGGTGATGTCTGGGAGTTCAACCAAGAGATGAAGAACCCTCACCCAGCGGCGTTTCCAGTCGCCCTCATCGAACGCATCATCTCTTCGACAGATGCCCAAGTGGTGCTAGACCCCTTCATGGGCAGCGGCACAACAGCAGTCGCGGCTAAAAAACTAGGCCGTCACTTTATCGGTATTGAGCTTGCACCTGAATACATAGAGATTGCAGAACAGCGGTTAAATGGGGTAGAGCCTCAACACAAGGTTAGGCAAAGCAAAATGTTCTAGGTCCAACAATCTTATTCACATGTTTAGAACGCTCGGCAGTTGATTTTACCGGGCGTTTTTTATTGCGTAATAACTTCGTTTTACGGTAGACCCTAACTGCTCTTCTAAGTTCCTAACAAGGAGCGGTTACGATGTCAGTCAGAACAGTTGAAGAACTTGTAGCGAAAATGCAGAAGATTGTAGATATATGGCAGCCAGGAACCAGACATGGAAATCAAGGCGAAGCCGGACATACTCTGGAAGATTTATTGGGTATTAAAGAAAACAATCTCAAATTGCCAGATTTTGGCGATGTCGAAATCAAGACTCAAAAAGCCGAAGGCAAGGATAATCTGCTTACCCTCTTTCATAAAGAGCCAACATCGGTTTGTGGACAAGCCGCCGTGCCACAGCTACTAAAAGCAATGGGATGGAAACATCAAAAGGCTGGGACAGGTACAGGGTATCCTCATGATGAAAAAAGTTTTCGCTCAACAACTTCGGGGAACGCCTACACTCCACGGGGTTTTACTATTCAATGTACAAAGGACAAACTCTCGTTCATTTTTGATCCAACCAAAATCGCAACAAAAAATGCTGATGAAACTAGAGTCTATCCTACATACGGGGATTGGCTGGAAGACATTAATAACAGAAAAACCGTGGACGGTAAAAATCCAGATTACCAAAGGATTTTTCCTGTTTATTATAATCTCGGTTGTCTTCAGGAAATCTTTGAGACCAAGCTAAACCATACTTTACTGGTCTACTACAAAAAGAAAAAAGACAAGGCTGGTAAAAACTTGTATTGGTATGATGAAGCGTATTTATTGAAAACAGTCAGGATGAATCAAATCCCCCAACTGATCGATGACGGTTCTTTAGTCTTAGATTTTGATGCGCGAACACATCACAATCACGGAACCAAGCTCAGGGTCAAGAAATCTAAAGCCAAAGATTTGTTCACTGAATTTGAAATGATGGATAAAGGCAAATAAAAGCCCACTCCAGGTAGCATTTGGTGAACGGGAGGGGGGCATAAATGGTACGCCCCCTTAAGCGAGAAGGCGGTTTATCAGGCGGCGTGTGTGGAAGATGCCGAGCGCCAGCTTGCACAGTTCGAGGAGACGTGGTCGGCGAGTTACCCGGTGATTGCGCAGGCGTGGCGGGCGAACTGGGCGCGGGTCGTGCCGATGTTCGGGTATCCTTCGGAGATCAGGCGGGCCGTCTATACAACCAACGCGATAGAGTCCTTGAACATGACGTTACGCAAGGTGTCGAAGAACCGGTCTTTGTTCACGTCGGACGAAGCGGTCTTCAAGCTCTTGTACTGAGCCTTGAGAAATATCAGCAAGCGGTGGACAATGCCGACCCCGAACCGGAGCGCGGCGCTGAATCAGTTTGCGATACTTTTCGGCGGACGAGTGCCGATGGGCGGCATCGGCTCAAACACACTTACACATCTATGAAGCAGGCTGCGGAGTCAACCATTACTTGACACACACTTCTCCTCGCAAGCCAGCGCTGGCTTGTGCAGGTCGGTATTAACTTGCCGGTTCGAGATCGCACAGTTCTTAGTTTGTCGTTTGTCCTCGTTCGGTCAAGGCGTGAAAGCCGCGACTAATCATCTATCAGGGCACCTCTTCGCCCATGAGGATTGATTCGCACTCTCCGCGAACGGAGAGGTCGGCCTCCCAATCAAAATTCAGGCATTTACCATCCCATGTGTAAGTGCGGGCAGACCGGACCGAGCGACACCTTGATCGCCGCCAGAAGCACGAAGCGGCTGATCCCGAAGGTCTATTGAGTGGTTAATTCCCAGGGCGGCATAACAACGGCCTGCACCCGACGCCCCACCACGGAGTCTCTCATATACGTTGAATGTGGGCGCGGGTGATGCCGGGCGTTAGGCTGCATATTCGAAAATGATGCGCTCACCATACTGCAATGCTGTGACAGCCGCCACTTATGATCAGATCGCGCTGCCTTATCAATTCTCCGCGCCGGCGAGCGACCTCGTGGACATGCTGCAGCTCCCGGTCGGAGGCCGCGTGCTCGACGTTGGCAGCGGGACTGGCGCGGCGGCTATTCCGGCGGCAGAGGTTGTGGGGCTGGAGGGCTTAGTTGTCGCGCTCGACGCTTCAGTAGAGATGTTTCGATTCTTGCAGAGGAAAGCTGTGTGCAGGGTGGTAGCAGGGCAGTCGCCGGGACTGCCCCTCCGGGACGGATTCTTTCACGCCGTGATGGGGAACTTCGTCCTTTCACACTTTAAGAGCTATGAGCTTGGCTTGGCGGACATGATTCGGGTTCTACGTCCGGGAGGTCAATTGGGCGTGACGGCATGGGCGGCGGGGCAAAACACGTTCGGTCAAGCATGGAGCGAAGTGGCGGAAACATTCCTGAGTAGAGAGCAGCTCCAGCATGCCTTCCAAGAGATCATACCGTGGGATGAGTGGTTCTCACAGGAAAGGAATCTCCAGCGGGCTTTGGAAGGCGCTGAACTCATTCGCGTTGAAGTCAGCCGCCGCGATGATGCAGCCGCTCGTCGAATGCGCGAGGACGAAGTATTGTCGGCAACTTCGAGCCGGATCATCGAGCAATATCGGTGGCATGCTGACTGAGAATTGCAATATTGCAGGCCTGACCCCGATCTGCTTTGCGGGGGCAAACGAAAAAGATTATCGGCATGCCCGCAGTAAATTAGTTTATTTTCCCTGAAGTCAGGAATATGATGTTTGCGCGAAAATCCAAATAAAGAACAGACAAATTAAAGCCACAGAAAAAAAGGGAGATTCAACAATGAACACAACGAAAGTTTATTCGATCGGCTTAGCTGCCATAATGGTACTCGCTATTTCCCAGCAAATTTCCGCCCAAGATTACTCTTTTTATAACGATATGTTTTCGAATATGTTGTCGAACAGGATTTGGGACAGCATTTACAAACAATCATCGCCCGGCTACTCGGCGGCCAAAAAAAAGAGCGGCGATTCCAAGTCAAGATCCGCCAAGCAGGCTTCGACCAATGAAGTTCCGGCATACCGGAAGTATCCAAGTGTTCAATTCAAATCAACCGGAACGCGGCTGAAGGTGAAAGAATTGGCGGAACTTGTAGACCCGGTTCCCGAAGACAGGCCAGAAACAAGAAGAATGCTTTCGGGTATTCTGGAGAAATATGAGGCAGCCGCCGTCGCAAAAGGTTATCCGAACGACCTGGCTTTAGCTCTCGTCTCTTATATTGGGCTCAATAGCCACGTTTACACCGGGAAAACGGGGAAACCCATAATTCCCTTTGAACAGAATGTGGGACTGCGAGACATGATAGCCGAAAATGCCGTTCAAAATGGGACCTTCAGTAGTATGACAGACCGGCAAAGGCAGGAAATGTATGAAGTCTTAGTGATGATTGCCGGATTAACCTACCATTTTTATGAAAAAGCCATAAGTGAAAAGAATGCCGAAGACCTCAAGAAATGCAAACTCGTAGCCGCACAAAATCTGAGAATGTTAGATATCGAGCCATGACTGCGCTAACCGGAAGTATTCGGCAAAGTTAAGCAGTCAGGGAGTTGACTATCACTTTGAAAGCTGTAGCGATCTGTCTTTCTTACAAATTGGAAATTAAAAATTTCGGGGCGTGTCGTCGGAGAAGGACAGGGCGGGCGGGACGGGCGTGGCGTCGTTCAACATGAGCGAGCGGGACGTAGAGATTTTCATGCGGCAGAAGTTCGTGATGACCTCGTCGGACGGCTCGGAGGGACACCCGCGCAAGTACGGGACATTTCCGAGGAAGCTGAGGGAGTACGTCTACAAGCGTAAACTCGTCACGGTCCCCTTCGCGATCCGGGCCGGCAGCGCACTGACGGCGGAGACCTTCGGCATCCCGGAACGCGGGAAGCTGCGCGTTGGCTACTTCGCTGACGTGATCGTCTTCGACGAGAAGGCGGTGGCCGACCGCGCCACCTACGAGCGGCCGGAAGTGCTGGCCGTCGGCATGCAGTATGTGATAG
>JAIVJM010000026.1 GCA_020199995.1 Acidobacteriota bacterium
ACCGTCGAGGGCAAAGAAATACTGCGGGGCATCAGCCTGTCGGTCAAAAAGGGCGAGATACACGCCATTATGGGGCCTAACGGCTCGGGCAAGTCCACTCTCGCCAAAATCCTCGCCGGTCATCCGGCCTACGAAGTGACGGGCGGCGAAGTCCTCTACGAGGGCCGGAACCTGCTCGAACTCGCGCCTGACGAGCGAGCGCGCGAAGGCATCTTCCTCGCCTTCCAATACCCTGTCGAGATTCCGGGCGTCTCGAACGCGCAGTTCCTCCGCCTCGCCTACAACGAGAAGCGCAAGCACCGGGGCGAAGAGGAACTCGACCCGCTGGAGTTCAAAGACCTCCTCACGGAGCGCGCGAAGATCGTCGAGATGGAGCCGGGCCTCATGTCCCGCTCGGTCAACGAGGGGTTTTCGGGCGGCGAGAAGAAGCGCAACGAGATTTTGCAGATGGCGGTGCTCGAACCGAAGCTCGCCGTACTCGACGAAACCGACTCCGGGCTCGACATTGACGCGCTCCGCATCGTCGCCGGAGGCGTCAACAAGCTGCGCACCGAAGAGAACGCCATCCTCCTCGTGACGCACTACCAGCGCCTCCTCAACTACATCGTCCCCGACCACGTCCACGTCCTCTACAAGGGACGCATCGTGCGCTCGGGCGGCAGGGAACTGGCCCTCGAGTTGGAAGAGAAGGGCTACGACTGGATTAAAGAGGAGTCTGTCAGCCAGCAGTCTGCGGTCAGCGTCTAGCGCCGTCCGTCGAGAGGTTTTAAAGCTGACTGCTGAAAGCTCAAAGCTCAACGCTATTACATGATGTCAAAGGCCATACAAGAGACGAGTTCTTACCGGGCGTCGTTCGAGGCGTTCGCCGAAGTGTCGCGGGGGCGAGAGCCCGCGTGGATGACGCGCCTGCGCGAGGGCGCGTTCGAGCGCTTCGAGAAGCTGGGCTTCCCGACGACCGACGAAGAAGACTGGAAATACACGAACGTCGCGCCCATCGCACGCCGAAATTTTCATCCCGCGCCGGGGTTGATGGACGCGCGGCTCCTCGAACCTTTCCTCTACGGCGAAGCGAATCAAAGCCGCCTCGTCTTCGTCAACGGCGCGTACCGCCCTGATCTTTCCTCGCTCGAACTGCCCGAGGGCGTGGTGGTCGCCGACATCAGGGAGTCTCTCGCGGGCGAGCACGAGCTGCTCTTGCGCCGACATCTGGCGGGCAGCGGCGAATACGAGATGGATGCTTTCCGGTCTCTCAACACGGCCTTCATGGACGGCGGCGCGCTGCTGCTCATCCCTCGGGCCGTGCGGGTCGAATCGCCCATCCACCTGCTGTTCCTCTCCGCTCCGTCGGGCGAGGACGCGGCCTCGTTCCCGCGCATCGTCGTCGTGGCCGAGCGCGAGAGCGAAGCGACCGTCATCGAAAGTTACTCGGGCGTGGAGGGCGCGTCCTCTTACCTGTCGAACACCGTCGTGCAGGTGACGGTCGGCGAAGGCGCGCGCGTCACGCACTACAAGGTGCAGGATGAGGGAGCGCGCGCGTTCCACGTCGGTGCGACGCGCGCCGAGCTGGGCCGCGACAGTTTCTACGACCTGACCACGATCACTCTCGGCGCGCAGCTCTCGCGCCACGGCATCGAGGTCGTGCTCGATGAGGAGGGCGCTGAGTGCGCCGTGGATGGACTCTACCTCGTCGGCACGGGGCAGCATGCCGACACGCACTCTTTGATTGACCATCGCAAGGCGCACTGCACGAGCCGCCAGAACTACAAGGGCATCCTCGACGGCAAGTCGCGCGCGGTCTTTAACGGCAGGGTCTTCGTCCATAAGGACGCGCAGCAGACCGACGCCGTGCAGAGCAACAAGAATCTCCTGCTCTCGCCCGAGGCGCGCGTGGACACGAAGCCGCAACTGGAGATTTACGCCGACGACGTGAAGTGCGCGCACGGCGCGACCGTCGGGCAGCTCGAAGAGGAGGAGCTTTTCTACCTCCTCAGCCGCGGGCTGCACACGGAGCTGGCGCGCAACCTTTTGACCTACGGTTTCGCGGAAGAGATCGTCGAGAAGATCAAGATTGACTCGATCCGCGCGCAGCTTGACGGCGCGATTCTCAACCGTCTCGGCGCGCGTCTGGAAGCTTAAAGTGAGACGATGATAGCGATAGAGAAGACCACAGAGATTTCAGCGACTGGCGCGGGCTGGGACGTAGAGCGGGTCCGCGAAGATTTCCCCGTCCTGACGCAGACCGTCAACGGCAAGCCGCTCGTCTACCTCGACAACGCGGCCTCGGCGCAGGTCCCGCAGATCGTCATCGAGCGCGGGGCGAAATATTTGCGCGAGGAGCACTCGAACATCCACCGCGGCGTGCATTATTTGAGCCAGCGCGCGACGAGCGCCTACGAGGGCGCGCGCGAGAAGGTGCGCCGCTTCATCAACGCCCGCGAGGCGCGTGAGTGCATCTTCGTGCGCGGCTGCACCGAGGGCGTTAACCTCGTGGCCTCGGCCTACGGGCGCAAGTTTGTCTCGGAGGGCGACGAGATCATCGTCTCCGAGATGGAGCACCACTCGAACATCGTGCCGTGGCAGATGCTCTGCGAAGAGAGGGGCGCGCGCCTGCGCGTGCTGCCGATGAACGACGCGGGCGAACTCATGCTCGACGAGTTGGACGCACTCTTGGGCGAGCGCACGAAGATGGTCGCCGTCGGCCATATCTCGAACGCGCTGGGGACAATCAACCCCATCAAGGAGATCGCCGCGCGCGCGCACAAGTTCGGCGTGCCCGTGCTGGTTGACGGCGCGCAGGGCGCACCGCATCTGCCGCTGGACGTGCAGGATTTGGACTGCGACTTTTACGTCATCTCCGGCCACAAGATGTTCGCGCCCACGGGCTCTGGCGTGGTCTACGGCAAGGCCGAGCTTTTAGAGAAGATGAACCCCTACCACGGCGGCGGCTCGATGATCCGCACCGTGACGTTTGAGCGGAGCACCTACGCGGACATCCCCGACAAGTTCGAGGCCGGGACTCCGGCCATCGCCTCGCAGATCGGATTGGGCGCGGCGATTGACTACCTCAACAGCCTCGACCGCCGCGCCGCGCACGCGCACGAGCAGGACTTACTCGACTACGCGACCCGGAGGCTCAACTCAATCGAGGGCGTCCGCATCATCGGCACGGCGCGTGAGAAGGCGAGCGTGCTGGCCTTTGTCATCGAAGATGTCCACCCGCACGACGTGGGCACGATTCTCGATCAGGAGGGCATTGCAGTTCGAGCTGGCCACCACTGTGCACAACCGGTCATGCAGCATTTCAAAGTCTCAGCGACCGTACGTGCTTCATTTGCTTTTTATAACACTAAGTATGAAGTGGATAAGCTCATAAGTGGTGTAAATAAAGTTGTCGAGGTGCTTGGTTAAAATGTCATCACCACTTGATGCGTTATACGGCGAACAGGTAATTTTCCACTCGAAAAATCCCCGCAACTGTCGGAAGCTTGTTACAGCTAATCGAATTGCTGAGGGACACAATCCGATCTGCGGAGACCACCAAATCGTCTACCTGCAAGTTGAGGATGATGTGATAAACGACATTAGTTTTGTCCCCGTCGGGGCAGATAAAGTAAAAAATTGTGCCATATCGAAGGCGTCAGCCAGCATGATGACTGGAAGTCTCAAAGGTAAGAGTCGGCAAGAGGCGGAAGCTCTTTTCAACGAATTTCATGGGATGCTAACGGGGAAATTTGATGGAGAAACCGCCAAGAACAATTTAGGCAATTTGATAGTGTTTGCTGGTGTGCGGCAATTTCCGGAACGTATTAAATGTGCGACTCTCCCGTGGCACACGATGCGCTCGGCACTCGAAGGAAAAGATGTAACTACTACCGAGAATCTTGACTTAGGGCACAACATCCAAGATGTTTCATAATCTGTCCACCCAGCATTGAATTTACGGGTGATGGCTCTCTGAGCGCCGAAGGCGCGGAAGAATTTAGCCCACGGCGTCAGCCGTGGGTTAAGACAAGAAAAAAGGCGTACAGCCCCGTAGGGGCGAAAGAGATTTAACGCGCTGTTAACGCGGCTCGGATTTCTTTCGCCCCTACGGGGCTCTTACTATTCCGCTTACTCTGTTCCCACGGCCCGACGCCGTGGGCTAAATTCTTCCGCCCCTTAACAGGGGCTGATTGATGATTTCTGAGAGATGTGGGAATAACGCCGTCTCCCTTCTTTTGAGTTCGCCGCCGTCTCGCTGTAATATCAACGCATCTTCCACGTGTCGGAGTCTTTGCCTTCATGGAAATCGTCCAAATCGAGATGCGCGAGATACGCCTGCGCCTCGTACACTTTTTCGAGACCAGCTTTGGGCGCACCACCGAGCGCCGCATCCTGCTCGTGCGCGTCCTCGACCACGAAGGGGCCGAAGGGTGGGGCGAATGCACGGCGGGCGAAGGCCCCTTCTACAGCGAAGAATGGATTGACGGCGCGTGGGAGGTGACGCGGCGTTTCCTCGCGCCGATGTCGCTCGGGCGCGAAGTCGAGTCGGCTGCCGGGGTCGGAGAGTTGTTCAGGCGCGTGCGCGGCAACCGCATGGCGAAGGCGGCCATTGAGACGGCCTGCTGGGATTTGGAGGCCTCGCGCCTCGGCGTGCCGCTGTGGAAGCATCTCGGAGGTGTGAGGCCGGAGATTGCGTGCGGCGTCTCCATCGGCATTCAGGATACGCTTGAAGAGCTGCTCGATAAAATCGAGCGCGAGCTGGCCGACGGTTACCAGCGCATCAAAATCAAGGTCAAGCCCGGCTGGGATCGCGAAGTGGTCGAGAAAGTCCGCGCGCGCTTTCCCGACATCAACCTCATGGTGGACGCGAACTCTGCGTACACGCTTGACGACGCGCCGATGCTGCGCGCTCTCGACGAGTACGGTCTGATGATGATCGAACAGCCGCTCGCCTACGACGACCGCGAAGACCACGCGCGCCTGCAACGACAGCTCAAGACGCCGATCTGTCTCGACGAGTCCGTCCGCTCCGCCGAAGATGCGCGCAAGGCCGTCGAGTTGGGCGCGTGCCGCATCGTCAACGTCAAGCTGGGCCGCGTCGGAGGGCACGCTGAGGCGCGTCGAGTCGAACGCGTGTGCCGCGAGAGCGGGATTCCGGTCTGGTGCGGCGGAATGCTCGAATCGGGTATCGGGCGCGCGCAGAACATCGCGATGGCGACGCTCGAAGGCTTCACGCTGCCGGGAGATATCTCGGCGAGCGCGCGTTACTGGGAGGAAGACATCATCGAACCTCCCGTCTTGGTCACGCCGCGAGGCACAATCCACGCGCCCGACGGCCCCGGCCTTGGCTTCAAAATCAAACGCGAGCGCATAGAGGCTCTGACCGTGAGGGCGGAGACAATGGCTGCCGCATGAACAAAACCCATCTTTCAACACCTTCTGAAACCGGCATGCCCTTCGAGTTAAACCCTTCGAGCGCCGCGCGCCTGCTTGATTTTTTCAGAGGCAGGCGCGACGGCATCGTCGCCCTGACCCGCGCGCTGTGTGAAAGAGAATCACCTTCGGGTGACCTCGAAGGGAGCAGGGCCGTCGTGGACTTGCTTGCCCGCGCGTCGAGTGAGACGGCGGCAATCACGAGCGTCGAGCGCATCCCAGCGCCCGAAGATTACGGCGAGCACCTGCGCCTGCACGCTTTCGGCGACGGGGCGAGCGCCGAACGGACGCTCTTGATTTTAGGGCACACCGACACAGTGCACGCGCGCGGCTCGCTCGCGGAGCGTCCATGGCGCGAGTCGGACGGCAGGATTTTCGCGCCCGGCGTCTTCGACATGAAGGCGAGCTGCGCCGTCGCGCTCGAAGCCCTGCGCGCGTGCGTGGAGCTGGAGATGCAGCCCCGGCGTCCGGTCGTCCTGCTGCTGACGTGCGACGAGGAGACGGGAAGCCTGAGCGGGCGCGAGCTGGTCGAAGAGGAGGCGCGGCGCGCGGAGTCTGTGCTGGTGCTTGAGCCTCCCGCGCCGGACGGGAGCGTGAAGACGAAGCGGAAGGGAACGGGGATGTTTTCTTTGAGGGCCGAGGGGCGGGCCGCGCACGCCGGGCTCGAACCCGAGAAGGGCGTCAGCGCCGTCCTCGAAATGGCGCGGCAGATCGAGCGGCTGCACGCGCTGAGCGATTCTTCGTTGGGCACAACCGTCAATGTCGGGGTGGTCTGCGGCGGGACGCGCTCGAACGTCGTCCCGGCTGAGGCGCGCGCCGAGATTGACGTCCGCTTCGGCACGCTCGCCGAGGCGCACAGGATTGAACGTGAGATCGTGGGATTAGTGCCTTTCGACTCTCGCGCGAAACTCTCGGTCAGCGGCGGCATCAACCGGCCCCCACTGGAGCGCACGCCGGCTGTCGCGGCGCTCTACGAGCGAGCGCGCGGGCTCGCCGCCATGCTCGGCTTCGCGTTGGGAGAGGCGAGCGTCGGCGGCGCTTCGGACGGGAATTTCGCCGCCGCCTGCGGCGCAGCCGTGCTCGATGGGCTTGGCATCGAGGGCGACGGGGCGCACGCCACGCATGAACACATCAGAGCCGAAAGCATCGTGCCGCGAGGCGCTCTGCTCGCCGCGCTCGTCGCGTCGCTGTAGTTGTCGAAGATGGAATTGATACGCGTCGAGAGTAGTGAACAACTGGAAGAGGCGCGGCGGCTGTTCCTCGAATACGCCGCCGCGACCGAGGTTGACCTCTGCTTCCAGAACTTCGAGCGGGAGTTGGTGAGTCTCCCCGGCGAGTATGCTCCGCCCATGGGCCGCCTGCTCCTCGCTTCGATAGACGCGAGGTCTGTCGGTTGCGCGGCGTTGCGGGGGATTGAGGACGGCGTCTGCGAGATGAAGCGCCTCTACGTGCGCCCGGAGTTCCGTGGGACGGGCGCGGGCCGGCGGCTCGCTTCGGCAATCATCGGAGAGGCGCGCTCGCTCGGCTACGCGCGAATGAGGCTCGACACGCTCCCCTCGATGGCGGCGGCTATCAGCCTGTACGGGTCGCTGGGCTTTGTCGAGATCGAGCCTTACCGTTTTAACCCGGTCGGGGGAAGCTTGTTTATGGAACTGGATTTGAAAAAGGCCGGGCGGGGATGAGTTAAGAAAGGGTCATAGTTTCGATGCGTGGAAAAAACTTGATCGTCAGGATTTCTCTCGCGGGGCTGTTTATCCTCGCTCCGCTGACGCCGTTCTTCGATGGTGGCCTGAGTCAGACGGTCTTCGCGGCTTCGCACGAGCCGGTGCGGGCGCGGCGCGGGATGGTCGCCTCGACGAGCCGCATCGCTTCCGAGGTGGGCGTGGACGTGCTGCGCCGCGGGGGCAACGCCGTGGACGCCTCGGTGGCGGTCGCGCTCGCGCTCGCGGTGACGTACCCGGCGGCGGGAAATCTCGGCGGCGGCGGCTTCATGATGATCCGTCTGCGCGACGGGCGCACGACGGCGATTGACTATCGAGAGATGGCCCCGGCAGCCGCGCACCGTAACGTCTATCTGGACGAGAAGGGCAACCTCATCGAGGGTGAAGGCTCTTCGACGCTCGGCTACCGTGCCTCAGGCGTGCCGGGCACGGTGGCCGGGATGGAGCTGGCCCTCAAGAAGTACGGGTCGGGGCGATTCAGTTGGCCGCAACTGGTCGAGCCTGCGCGCCGCCTCGCGGCTGAAGGCTTCGCGCTGCCGTTCAACCTCTCGCGCGCTCTGCGCAACAACCGCGAGAGCCTCGGTCAATATCCCGAGACGAAGAAAATTCTTCTCAAGAACGGCGCTTTCTACGAGGAAGGCGAAGTCTGGCGTCAGCCCGAGCTGGCCGCGACCTTCGCGCGCCTGAGACGCTTCGGGCCGCGCGAGTTTTACGAAGGCCGGACGGCCCGCCTCATCGCCGAAGACATGCGCCGGAACAAGGGGCTGATTACTTACGAGGACATGAAGAACTACGTCGCCAAAGAGCGCGTGCCGCTGCGCACGACCTACCGCGGCTTTGAGGTAATTTCGATGCCGCCGCCGTCTTCGGGCGGCGCGGTGCTCATCGAGATGCTTAACATCCTCGAAGGCTTCGACCTCCGTAACCTCGGCTGGTCTTCGTCCGAGCGTTACCACCTGATGACCGAGGCGATGCGCCGCTCCTTCGCCGACCGCGCCGAATACATGGGTGACGCGGACTTCGTCAAAGTGCCCATCGCCGGACTCATAGATAAGGGTTACGCCGAGCGGCAGCGGCGCGGCATCCACTTGGATCGGGCCTCGACGAGCGCGGAGGTGCGCGCCGGTCGCCCGGCGGGCGCGGAGTCTGAGGAGACGACGCACTTCACCGTCGTTGACTCGGAAGGGAACGCCGTCTCGAACACCTACACGCTCAACGACAGCTTCGGCTCGAAGGTCGTGGCGCGCGGCACGGGCATCCTGTTGAACAACGAGATGGATGACTTCGCCGCCAAGCCCGGCACGCCCAATTCCTACGGGCTGATTCAGGGCGAGAACAACGCCGTCGCGGCGCGCAAGCGACCGCTCTCGGCCATGACCCCGACCTTCGTTTTGCGCAGGGACGGCTCGCTGTGGTTTGCCGTCGGCACGCCCGGCGGCCCGACCATCATCAACACCGTGCTTCAGGTCATCACAAACGTCGTGGACTTCGACATGAACATCCAGCAGGCGATAGACGCGCCGCGTATCCATCACCAGTGGCTGCCGGATGAGGTTGTCTACGAGCCCTTCGGGATGTCCGCCGACACGTCACGCTCGCTGGAGAAGCGCGGCCACCGAATCACCGCCAGACCGCGATACATGGGCGACGCGCAGGGCATCATGATCGAGGAGAGGACGGGCGTGCGGCTCGGCGCGAGCGACCCGCGTAACTTCGGCGAGCCTGTCGGATATTGATAGCCCCTCAAAACAGGGACTACACTCGCCAAGAGCTGTCAGAACAGAGAAGGAGTAAGAACATTTTGAAAAATATTAATTACAGCAGGATGCGTAACCTCACACTCATCGGCACGCTCGTTCTGAGTGCGTCCGGCGGCGTGGCCGCGCCGCGCCGCTCGGCGCTCGCCTCGGAACCGCCGGCGATTCGCGAGTCGCCGCCCGCGCCTGTCTTCCGCGACGAAGAGCGGCTGGCCGAGCTGGCTGCGAGGCGCGCGCGCGTGGCCGAGCAGATCGGGCCGAAGTCCATCCTCGTGATGTTCAGCGGCGAGCCGCGCGTCTATACCAACGACGTGAGCTACGAATTCCGACAGGAGAACAATCTGTTTTACCTGACGCACCTCAAGCAGCAGGGCGCGACGCTCGTCCTCCTGCCCGGCAATCCCGGCCTCAGGGAAGTCCTCTTCCTGCCGCGCCGTAACCCCGCGGCTGAGACCTGGACGGGGCACATGTACAGCGCCGAAGAGGCGCGCCGAATATCCGGCGTGAGCGAGATTTGGGAGGCCAAGGAGTTTCAGCCCTTCATGCAGTCGGTTCGCACGCGGCGCGCTTACCGCCCGCAGGCCGAGGGCGTACTGTTGTCGGCTTCGGAAGCGGCTGGAGCGGCGCAGCCCGTCACGCCGCCCGTCCCGAAGTCCGACCAGACACCGGCGGCAGCGAACGCTGCGACGCCCGCCAATCCCGTGAACAGCAACTCGCCGGCCAGACTCGTCACGCAGAATGCTACCACTCCGGTCGCCGCGCCAGTCGCGGCCTCTGCGGCGACAGCGACTACGAGCGCGCAGCCCGCGCCTGCCAACGCCTCTAACGTTCCGACCGGGTTCGAGTCGCTCTACTCCGCGATGCAGCAGAACGACGCCGCGCTCTACCTGCTTTTGCCGGGCGGCGACGACAGCCGCGAGTTCCGGCAGGAGCAGGAGTTCGCCGCGCAGTGGGCGAGGGCCGCCACCGGTCTCAACGTCCGCACGGCGTGGCCCATCTTCGCCGAGATGCGGATGCGTAAGTCGCTCTCGGAGATGCGCCTCCTGCAACATGCCGTGGACATCAGCATCGAAGGCCACCAGCGCGCGCAGGCCGTCGCCCCCACTGCGAAGTGGGAGTATGAGGTCGAGGCCGAGATTGACTATACCTTCCGCCGCCGCAACGCCGACAACTGGGGCTACCCGAATATCGTCGGCTGTGGCCCGAACGCGACGACTCTGCACTACGAAGAGTCGCAGGGGCGCGTCGGGGCGAACGAGCTGATCCTGATTGACTCGGGGGCCGAGTATGAGCACTACACGGCGGACGTGACGCGCACCTTCCCCGCGAACGGGCGCTTCAGCCCGGCGCAGTCCGAAATCTACAACGTCGTGCTGGCCGCGCAGGAGGCTTCGTTCCGCGTCATTCGCCCCGGCATCGTGCTCTCGGACGTGCATAAGGCTTCCGCCGAGGTCATCAAGGACGGGCTGCTCCGCCTCGGTCTCATCACCGACCGCAACTCGAACCAGTTCCGCATCTGGTTCATGCACGGCACCTCGCACTGGCTCGGGATGAACGTCCACGACGTGAGCATCCCCGGCGTCAAGCTCGCGCCCGACATGGTCTTCACGGTCGAGCCCGGCATCTACATCCGTCCCGACGCGCTCGACTATCTGCCGGACACTCCCGAGAACCGGGCGTTCATCGCCGCCGTCCGCCCCGCCTTCGAGAAGTACAAGGGCATCGGCGTGCGCATCGAGGACGACGTGGTGGTGACGGGCGACGGCTACCGCAATCTCTCCGCCGCGCTGGCGCGGACGATTCCCGAGATAGAAGCCTTTATCGCGCGCGCACGCAAGGAAGTACGCGCCGAGGCACGGCCCCTGCCGGGCACAACCCGCGGCCACCTCTTCGCCGGCTCGCCCGCCCAGTACGCGAGGCGCGGACACAAACACGGCGAGGAATAATAGACTGCGGGGCTCCGACTTTTACTCTCGGCCACACCCCTGTCCGGTCGGGCGGAGCTATTACCAAACGTCAGTTCGGCAAAAGGGCGGCGGCTCGTGCCGGGAGCGCGGGCATCTCTGCCCGCCATGAGCGCGTGAGCACGAACAGGAGATGCGCTGGACCTCAAGCTTGAGTGTAGGCGCAACCTTTGAGGCGTGCCGCAAGCACGCTTTGGCGGGCTGTAGGGTGCTCCGCGCTCCCGGCATTACGTCGAGCTAAGATTACCTATCGCTCTTTCGAAGCCGACGGCGGCTTCCGCCTCACCCTGCCTCTCGCGCAAAAAATGGCGGCAGCGCCCGCGCGCCTTGTGTCAAAATATTGCTGCACTCTCGACTTCGATTATTGCTCAACTATTACTAATTGAAGTGGAGTCTTCTTCATTCGCCCATGGCATCGTTATTGCTCAGAAGCGGAAGTAGGGGCAGACGAGATCGAGTTCAGATTATTTCCATAGCCCTCGATTGACTGACTGATGGAAACACTGGAAGCTCTCACTCGCGACGTTGATTCCTTCGAGCGGCATCTGAGCCGCCGCACGTTCCTCAAGTTTATGACCGCCGTCATCGCCGCGCCGAGGCTGACGCTGGACGCTAAGGACACGGAGTTCCTGCGCAGAGTCGCCGCCACATTGATACCGGCGGAGGCCTCGCATCGGACGGGGATTGACGTGCTCGCCAACATCGAGCACATGCTCGCCCAAGGGGGCGCGGAGCACCGCCGGAAGGTTCTGCGGCTGCTCTCGTGGGCGCGGCGCGCCTCTTTCGTATATGGCGGAGAGCGGGTCGCCATCGGCGCGCGCGGGTCGCGCTTCGAGCTGGTGCAGAAGATGGGCCGTGCGCTTTCCGCCGTCTGTCTCTGGGCCTTCTGGGGGGACGAACGCGCTCTCGTTCTGATGGACGCGCCGGGGCCGCAAGCATGATCAGGAAAATCACGGAAGAGCTGCGACACCACATCCGCACCGCGCGCGATGTGGAGGAGGGCCGCGCGAGCGAGGCTCTGACGAAGACTTTCGACGCCTGCGTCGTCGGCTCGGGGCCGGGCGGATCGGTCGCGGCGGCGACGCTGGCCGGTGCAGGGCTCGACGTCCTCCTCGTCGAGCGCGGGCCATACCTGCCTGTCGAGGAATTCAACTTCCGCGTGCTCGACATGTCGAACAAGGCCGGACATCTGGAGACGACCTCCGGCTACCGGACACTGCTCTATCAGGGCAACGCGCTCGGCGGCGGCAGCCTCATCTACGGGGCGGTGGGGATGAAGCCGGAGGATTTCGTCTTCGACGAGTGGCGCGGCGCGAGCGGCATCGCTTCGATCAACCGCGCGGCCTTAGAGCCGCACTACGAACACGTCGCGCGAGAGTTGTCGCTGACGCCGCAGACGAAGGTGCTCGAAAACCGGAGCAACCGCATTGTGCGCGAGATGGCGTCGGCGCTCGGGCGGCCCGAAGGTCTGCTGGTCGTCAACCGCTACACCGGAGGGTGCGCGGGCGTCGGCCTGTGCAACTTCGGCTGCGGGCTCGACCTCAAGGGAAACATGGCGAACAGCTTCCTCCCCGTGGGGCTCGCCACCGGCAGGCTCACGGTGCTGACGGAAAGCGAGGCCGTGCGCGTCGTGGGTCACAAGGGCGCCGGCGGTTTTCAGGCGACGGGCGTCGAAGTGGTGATCAGAGAGCACGCGACGGGGCGTGAAGTGCGGAGGGCGACGGTCAGCGCGCGGCGTGTCATCGTGGCGGCGGGGGCATACTTCTCGTCAGGCATTCTGCTGCGGAGCCGCGAGCTGCCGGGGCGCGAGCGAGCGGGCCGTAAAATCTACCTCCAGCCGCACGCGCAGGTCTTCGCCATGTTCGACGAGCCGGTCACGCGGCGCGGCGCGCTCAAGGGCGACCGCTATCTCCCCTTCAACGGCGTGCCCGCCATCTATAACTTCACGGGCTTCATGCGCGAACATAACTTCTGGTGGCTCGCCAGTATCCTCTTTCCCGCCAACCTCGCCTCATTCGTCTCGCACCTGCCGCCCGCCGAGCACTACGAGATCATGCGCCGCTTTCACCACACGATGAGCATCACGCTAACGCTCAAGGACGACCCCGCGCGCTCGCGCGTCCGCCTCAAAGACGGGCAACCGCAACTCGAATTCCGCGAGAGCGAACGCGACCTCGAGAACATGAGAAAGTGTATGGCGACGGCGGCGAGGGGGTTTCTGGCGGTTGGGGCGCGGCGTGTCTTTCTCCCACTGTTGCGCCCGCCGAAAATCGAGAGCGAGGCCGACTTAAAGCAGCTTGAACGGCTGAAGTTCGGTTACGACGACCTCATCCTCTACTCCGACCACACGAGCGGCGGGAACCCATACGGGGCGGACGAGCGGCGCGGCGTGACGGACGAGTGGGGCCGCGTCCACGGGGCTGAGAACCTCTACGTCGCCGATTCGAGCCTCTTCCCCACGGCTCCGGGCGTCAACCCTTCATGGACGATCATGGCGCTCGCCCGGCGCGTCGCCTCGCACATCGTGAGCTGAGCAAGCGCCGGGTCGTCTTTCAATAACGAAGAGGAGGGGGCGCTGAGATTTCTAATCTTAGCGCCCCTCGACAATTTCAAAACTCGAAACTGCTCTTCACTCGTAACTGAGGGCTTCGACCGCGTCCTGTCGGGCGGCGCGGAGTGCGGGATAGAGCGCGCCGAGCGTCCCGCCGACGAGGCCGATGAGGAGCGAGATGCCGATCCACCGCGGCTCGATGTCAACGGTGAGCGAGGTCATGCGGGTGATGAAGAAGCGGGCCACCAGCGTGAGCGCGACGCCGACGACGACGCCGAGGACGCTGACGAGCAAAGCCTCCTGCTCGATGACCCACGCGATTGAGCCGTTCGACATCCCGAGCGCCTTCAAGACGCCGATCTGCCGCGTCCGCTCCGTCACGGTCGTGTACATCGCGAGCAGGATAACGAGCATGCTGATGGCGGCGGCGACGGCGACGATGACGTTGATGAAGACGTTCAGGGCGGGCACGCCCGAGGCATACATCTCCGGCAGGTCGCGCGTGAAGATAATCTGGTCGTCGGGAAATCGTTCGTGGATGCGCGCCGCCACGGCGTCCTGCTCCGCCGGGTTGTGGCAGGCGACGAAGACCGCCGTGCAGTTGTCGCCCGTGCCGACCTGCTCCTGCATCGTCTTGAGCGGGACTTTGATGCGGCCCCCGCCGGGGGGCTCGTAAATCCCGACTATCTGGAAGTCGCGGTCGTAGAGCTTGACGGGATCGCCCACCTTGATCTTGCGCTGCTCCTTCCAAAACGAGTCCACGACGGCCTCGTCGCCGCTCGCGCCAAGTGCGCGCCCCTCGATTATCTTCAGCCCGTTGAGCTGCGCGTAGCGTTCAAAGACGATGCCGTCAACTCGCGCAGGACGCCGTGCGCCAGACCCACCGTGAAGACGATCAAAAGTACGCCCACGCCCACGCCGAGCACGCTGACGAGCGTGCGCGCCGGGCGGTGCAAGATATTCGAGAGCACAAGATTATCCATAGCTTTACGCAGTCGCGGGTGACGTTCGAGAATTTTGCCGGCGGCCCTCGGGACAGCATGCCGCGCCAGCACCACGAGGCCGAGGCACGCCCACACGATCATGGCCGCCTTCCTGACGATGCCGAGCGTCACGCCTACGGCGACGGCGTACCCCAGACGGTTGAGGATGAACCCCGTGCCGCCCTCGTAGACGCCGATGGTCGCGGGCACGAACCCGAAGACGAGGTTGATGACCTTCGTCAGCGAATCAATGATATAAGCCACGCTCGCCCCGGTTTCAAACCCGAGCATGCGGAGGATGACGAAGACCTCCAGCACTGAGGTCGCGTGCGAGAGCAGGTCGCAGGCAATCATACCGAAGAAAGCGCCGGGCCGATGCTTGTAAAAATCGTAGACGTTCCCCTCGACGTGGCGGATTTTCGCGCGCCGCGCCGAAAGCCAGCGCCGCTTCAGCCCACGGCGGATGAACATATCCACGGTCGCCGAGAGCGGCATGTGTCGGCTCACGACCGCCGCCACGATGAAGACGGAGGCGAGCATCATCCCGGCGGCGATGAGGATGAGCGGGTAGCGCACGGCGTCGGGGAGGTCGTAGGTGGCGAGCATGACGCACGCGCCGCTGGAGATAAAGAGCGCAACCGAGAGGTTGTAGAGCAGGTTGTCCACGACGAGAGCCTGCACGCTCGATGAGAGCGGCACGCGTTTTTTTAAGAGCGCGGCCTTTGTGGCTTCACCCAGCACGGGGCCGGTGAAGGTGAGGAAGGTGATGGCCTCACCGCCGATGCGTGTGGTGAAAGCCTGCCAGAGATTGAAACGTCGCTCGCGCGGCGGGACGGCGACCCAGAGCGCGAGAGCGCGCAAGGCGTGGCGCAGGCAGATGATGCCGAGCAGCCAGAGGAAGCCGAGCCCGATCTGCGAGAGCGCCTGAAAGATGGGCTCGATGCCGACATGCTGGATGACGAAGATGAGGAGCGCCGTGCCGAACAGAAACGCGAACCCGTGGAGGTAAAACATCCAGCCGCGCGTGCGAGCGCCTCCGCCTCCGCCTACTTCGCTGCCGTCCGCTCCGCCGTCAGTCGAAGAGCCGCCGGGCGTCAATTCGTCCGTTGATTCTTGCGCCGCGCTCTGCCGCGAAGAGGCATTAGTCCCGTTATCTTCCCTTATGGTCAAGGTATGCCCTCCGTTTTATTCGAGTCGGCGACGGGCGGAGGGCTTTGCGTCTCGACGTTAAAAATCTCGCTGATGATGCGGCCGGGGAATGGGCGGAAGCCTTGCCGCCAGAGTGCGGGGATGGGTGTGCGCCCGTCTTGAATCTGGCCGGAGAGGGCGAGCATGGTCGGCACGAAGCTGAGGCTGTCGTAGGGCTCTTCGATGACGAGGCCGCGCGGGATGCGCGTCGCCTCGCCGCCGGCGAGCATCAGCGTCGAGTGGGTCGAGACGCGGAAGAACGAGCCGTGGTTGCCGCCGGGGTTGAAACCGCGCACATCGAAATTCCAATGGTCGCTGGCGAGGATGAGGAGGTCGTTTTCGACGAGTCGGCGCTGCCGGCGTCGGAAACGGCGGATCAGTTTCTCGTCCGCCGAGAGACCGTCCGCGTCCGCGGACAATCCTTCAGTCTCGTGAAAAGCGAGCTGTTCGTGGAGGCCGACGACGGCATTCGAGTAGCGCGTGCGGTGCGCGGCGCGGAGCCATTCGAGGTCGGTGTGCCAGCCGCCGAGCCACGCGTCGCGCGTCACCCCGCGCGGGACTGCGAGCCCTTCATCCTCCCACAGGCGCAACGGCAGCCCTTCGCGCCAACGCGCGCGCTCGAACGTCACGCGCCCGTCCGGACTCTGCCTCAGATTGGCGACGGGAAGATAACGAAGCTCCAAACCTTTCTCGCCGCCAACGCGCGCGAGGATGAGCGCCTGCCGTTCGTCGTCGCCGTGGAGCCAGATTACCTCGTCGGCTGCGAGGTCTTCCTCCACCGACGAATCGAGTTTTTCAGACTGGACTCTGACGGCGATGAAGTCCACGGGGCGGCTGCCGACGCCCGGCTGCACGTTGTTGCGGACACTGAGCCGGGAGAGCTGTTTGAAATAGTCCACGCGGACAAAGCTCTTCGGCATGTCGAGCGTGCCATCGGGGGCGAGCGCGAGCCCCGCGGGCGCGGGTCCGACGACGTAGTTCTGCAAGTCGTGGAGGCTGTTGCGGTCGCCCATCGAGCCCGGCGCGATGAGGTCTTTGACGCGCAGGGCCGAGGGGTTGAGCTTGTCGCGTTCGAGCGCCAGCAGGTTGGCGATTGTCTGCGCGTAGGCTGTGTAAGTGCGCTCATCGGTCGTCCACGAGTCGAGGCGCGCAAAATCGCGGCGCGCGGCCTGATCGCGCCCGGCGTCGCGGTCTTCCTGAGTCCACTTCTTCGGCTGCGCCGCGACAATAGCGCGCTGCTTCTCGACGAGTCGGCGGAGCGCACCGAGTTCCGCGCCCAGCTCGTCGAGCAGCCCTCGCCATTCGGCGCGATGGCGGTCGAGAGTCGCAAAGAGGGCATCGGTGGCCGCGCGGCGCAGGGGCGCGGGCAGGTCTGTGCGCCGGAGCCGGAGCAGGAGGATGTGGAGCAGGTTGAGGTCGCTGTCGCGCAGGTGGATGGACGCGCGCTCGTTGCCGTCGAAATCAACCAGCGCGGTCGGGTATGAGGTGCTCTGGCCCTTGAGATAGAAGGATTCGTCGGTCGTGGTGTAGATCAGCGGGACGAGCGGGTAGATGCCCTTGAGCGCGTAATCGCTCAGGAGTCGCCGCTTGGTGACGACGTGGTGACCGCCTCCGTCCGCGCCCGCGAGAAACTTGACGAGGTTGTAGCCCTGACTGTAGACGCGCTCGTCTGAATTGGTGCCGTGGTCTGAGACGAGGACAAGCGCGGTGTCCGGGCCTTGCGGCGTCTGCCTGATCGCCGACCAGACGCGCCCGACGAGCGCATCCAGTTCGCGTAGCGATTGGAGCTTCGACGCGCGGTCGCGGTTGTGGTGCGTAGCGTGGTCGAAGTCAGTGGAGTAGAAGTCGAGGTAGCGAATCCGAGGGTCTTTGAGCTTCGTCAACAGCTCACGCTCTAACTGCTCCATGATGATGGTGCGCGCGTCGAAGCCCGTGCTCCACTCGTCGAAAAGTTCGCGGGGGTTGCGTGTGGAGAAGCGGTTTTTGAGTCCGCGCTCCAGCGTCGTCCAGCGCGTGCCGCGCTGGTAGAGCTGGAAGCTCAGGTAACGCTCGTCGTAGGGGTACGCGTCAACCAACAGCGGCACGCCCAGCTCGTCGAGCATCTCAGTGCCGGGCATGTCCACGCGCGCACCGCTCACATTCTGCAGCCAGAACGGAATGAAATTCAGATAGTCATAGGAGTGGAGCGTGTAGCGGTCGAACTCGACGTTGCCCTTGACCTGAAGATGCTGGCCCGTGTCGAGCAGAGACCATGAGGGGCCGGAGAGGCTCATGCCGCGCACATAAAAATTGGCGACGCGCGTCCCGCGCTCGTAAAAGACGTGCTCGATCCATGGCAGCAGACTCTTCCCCGTGCGCGGGTCGCGCTCGCGCGCGAAACTCTCGACGGTCCCGTAAGGCAGCCCGTCAACTTTGAGGATCACGACGCGCTTCGCGTTGGCGGCGCGGGCGTCAGGCGGCGCAAGCTGAAAGAGGAAAACGAGCGCCGCGGCGAAGCAGAGACGGCGAAAGGTACGCGCCGCCCGCGCACGGCCACGCACCGAGTCCGCGCATACCTCCAGTAGCCTGTTTGTCCTGCCCAAGTCTTTGACGAACCCTCTCTCGGTCTTCATTGTCCGACTGACGCCATGATGGCCTTCGCGTCGCCGGGCGCGATGCGCTGCTCTTCGCGGAGCGCGCTCAGAAGGTATTCGCCCGACAGCGTGCGCAGCGCGGCGTCGAGCCCCGGCGTGCGGTAGATACGCAAAAGCTCGCGCTTCGCCGTCTCGCTGTCTATGCGGTAGAGGCAGTTGAGACAGAGGCGGCGCGTCTCCGAATCGCCCGTCCGCTCGAAGATGCGCGCGGCGGCGCGGGCCGTCTTGGCGTCGGCGCGCCCGCCCGCGCGCGCCACGTAGTCGAGCGAGCGGCGCACGTCTTCGATCTTCCAGACCACTTCGACCACCGGGCTCGACTTCGACACCTCGCGCAGGAAGCGTCGGTGGAAGGCCAGCTCGCGCTCGTCGCCGAGCACGCGCCGCTGCTCCTGTGCACCGGCCCGCTCGCGGTGCTTATAGATTCCGAGGCTCAGGAGGTTGGCGAAGCGGAAGAGGATGCGGCTGGCGTGGCCGTGCGCGAGCGGAACCATCTCGGCGCGACGGTCGCGGTCAAGTCTTGCGGCGAGCCCGCCGGGGCGGCGCGCGTAAGCCATGAGCGACGCATACTGCTCGCGCGCGAGCCGCGCTTCCGCGTCGAGGTCGTTCTCCAGAGGGTTGAGCGAGACGCGCTCGACGCGCCTGCCGATCTCTTCACGGAGGCCGGGGTCGAGCGAGGCGTCGAGCGAGAGCAGGAGCTTTAGCTGCGTGTAGGCGCGCAGACGCGAGGGCTGGTTGATATCCATCCCGCGCCGTCCCGTGACGAAGTCGAAGACGGTGCGCCCGAGGAAATAGTGGATGTCGCCAAAAGGCGAGAGCGCGAGGACGTTGCGCGCCACGTCTTCGAGGATGCGCCGGGACATCTCGCGGCGCTTCGGGTTCCCGCCGTCGCGGAAATCAACGAGCAGCAATGGAATCTTCGGGTTGTCGAGCCCGTAGAGCGCGAGCGGAATCAGTTCGACCGAATGCGCGCCCGCGGCGTCCGGTCCAACCGGTTGATTGGCGGCGTCGAAAAATCTGGTTTCCGTGTGCCCGTCCCAGCGCGCCAGACGACTGTCGCTCCACGGGTTCGAGATATTGAGGAAGCGCGCGTCGAACTTACGCCGCTTGTTGCGGCGCACATCCTCGCGCGAGGCCCAGACGAGCGCGTGCGTGGCGCTGCCGTCGGGGAGCATGAGCGGCTCGAAGTAGAGCCCCTCGGCCTCGGCGCGCTGGCGCAGGAGTTCCCAGTTGTGGCCGCGCTGGTCTTGCCAGTGTGCGTTCTGCTTCTCGTAGACGCGCGCGAGGTACGAGTCGTCAACGAGCCCGCCGAAGGTCTTGTCGGCGAGCATCAGCCGTCCCTGAATCTCGCTCATCTCCGAAGGGCTGAAGGCGGGCTCCGCGCCCGTCTCGGCCTCGTAGAGCGAGAGCACGGCGAGGGCGCGCAGAATGTGCGCCTGACGGTAACGGTCGGCGTTGCGCTGGTATGCGGTGGTCGAGGATTTGACGACGACGCCGTAGGGGTTGAAGAAGATATTTTGTAGCGCCGCCCATATGAAGCGTCGCCACACGTCGCGCTCGGGCGCGGCGAGGTCTATCAAGTGGGGCGGCGCTTGATCCTTGCCAGCGCGTTTCTGGCCGCCGACTTTGCCATAGAGGAAGGGAATCGCCGATGCCGTACGCTGGAGCAGGCTGGGGCGCGTGTAGGTGTGCATCCAGACGTAACGCAGGCGGTCATTCTCGGGCGTCTCGTCGCCGAGCGTGTCGCGCAGGATGCTGACGAGCGGCACGTCTCGTTCGCGCGTGCCCGTCGCGCTGCGACCGTTGAGGTGCCCATGGACGGTGAGCAGTTCGGCGTCGCCGCCGACGGGTGTCGTCTCAAGCCGAAACAGTGGCGTGCGGTCGGCGGCGGGAACGAGAGCGGGAGCATCTGCGGGCTTGGAAACATCGCCGGTTTGCGAGAGGGCGAGGCCGGGCGAGAGCAGCGCGAAGAGAAGGACAAGACTGAGCGCAGCCGGGAGCGATTTTCGTGTACGTTGTGTCGGGGTCACGCCGTTCATGTTCGTCCGTGCTTGATCAAAACTCACAAAAGCGCTCCTCCCGGAGCCGAATGACTGCGCCGCCTCGGTTCCGGGAGGGCACATCCCGAGCGTCTTCAGGATGATTGTCCCCGAGCGCCATTTGTGATTGCAATGAGCGTGCCTCGGCTCTCGCGGCCTCGCTCGCGCGCGTAGTTGGTTTACCACACCAGCCCGCGAGAGTCGAAGCCCTTCGCGTCGTCCGTCCGGCGGTTGGCCTGACAGGGCCGTGCGATGCCCGACGGGAATCACTTCGTTGCCCCTTCGCGCGCCGTCTTTCAATGGTCGAGCGCGCCTTGAAAATTCCTGAGCGAGTCGTCGTCGAGGACGTAGACGCGCGCGGCCTGAATCCCGCCGAGCGAAATCTCGGCGGCGGGCGGCCCCGAGGCTTGCAGCTTCGAGACGAGCGCGTCGTTGCTGAAGTAGCGACGCCCCCGCGCCACGATGACGACATCACCGGCCTCGAAGTCGCGGAGCGCGGCGCGGTCTGAGAGCGAGACGGAGCGCAGGTCTGCGCGGCCCGCGTGCCGCGCGTAATAGGTCGCGAGTTCCGGCGTCTCGCTCGCGACGCGCGCGCCCGCGCGTGCGAGGCGGGCGACTGCCGCGAGCGTCGCGGGCAAGCTCGCGTCGTAAAATTCGTCGTGTGGGAAGTAGCTTCCGGCGCGCTCACGCCCGCCGCCGAAGTAGTTCGTGTAGAGGCGGTAGTTGGGCGCGGCGCTCACGGACGAGGAGAGCGAGAGGGCGAAGACGAAGAGCGGGAGCGCCGCGCGGGCGAAGAGCTTTGGCGTTTCGTCGCGGCCCGTGCGCGAGAGCAGGCGCTCGAAGAGAAGCGACGCGGCGTGGAGGCCGAGGGCCGCCGTGATGTGCACCGCCGGGAGCGCCATCGTGAAATAGCGCGTGAACTTTCCGCCGAGGAAGCTGAAAGAGAAGAACCAGAAGTAGAGCCAGAAGATCACGAAGTAGCGCCCGTCGCCGAGCCGCCTCTTGAAGAGCAGGGGCAGACCGGCGAGGAAGGCGACGAGCACGGGGATCGGCAGCTTGACCCACATGAAGACGAAGTAGAAGTGCCACGGCACGCCTTCGAGCCACATCGTCAATTGATTGCGGTAGAGTTGTCCGAGATATTCGTAGCTGTCATGCCCGATGCGCTTCTCGCCGGCGAAGATGCGCATCTCGTGCCATGTGCCGGGCAGGAGAATTGTCGGATTGCAGACGACGAAGGCCGCCCCGGCGATGAGGAAGAAGGCCAGCCACTTGCGCTTGCCCATCTTCCAGCGCGTCGCCTCCATGCCTTGAAAACTCCAGTAGTAGGCCCCGCTGATGGCTAAGAAGTGCGGGACGTATTTCGAGGCCATCATCGCGCCGAACGAGGCGGCGGCGGCCCAGTAGAATGATTCGGGGCGTCGCCGGCCTCCTTCAGCCGCCCTCTGCCCGCGCAGCCAGAAGACGTTGGTGAGCAGGAAGAAGAAGAGCAGGAAGCTGTCCTCTTTGGCGATGCGGTTAAAGCCGACCGCCGCCGGGTCGAGCGCCCACAGTGCGGCTGCGATGAGTCCGACCTCCGCGCCGAACAGCTCTGAGGTGACGAGGAAAATAAGAATCGCCGAGAGCGCGCCGAGGAGCACGCAGGGCAGGCGCGCCGCCGTCTCGGTCGAGACGCGGAGAGCGGGCCGCGAGGCTGTCAATCTCGAAGCGTTCCAGCCGTCCGCCGCCGAGATGCTGACGGTCATCAGCGCCTTCATCAGGAAGGGGTGCTCGCCGTTGGCCGCCGTCAGCCCGCGCTCGCGGTACTCGGCCACGGCCTTCACCTTGTTCAGCTCGTCCTCGCTCAAGCCCTCGGCCCCGAGGCGGTAGGCGCGCAAAGAGAAGCCGAAGAGGAAGAGGAGCGCGAGCGTGGTAACGATGAGGGCGCGGCTCGACGAGCTGATTATGTGCTCGGGGAACAGTTCGGGCGTGATCTTCGCGGTCGTGACAATCGCAGCCGTAGCAGACAAAATTCCACAATCTCTCCGTCGAAAATATCCGGGCGCGTCGGCAGTGCGTCGCGCGCCCTTCATTTCAAAAGAGGCAAGGGTATCCGACAACTACTCTTGTGTCAAAATCGTAAGTGGCACACGGGACGGGACGCTCAGGCTTGCCCTTTGTCATTTGCGGGATTGATTGGCCGCGGCGGAGGGCGCGCGCGCTTCCTTCTGGCCGGGGGCGCTCGAGTTCGCGTTCGAGTTCGCGTTTGTGTTTGCGTTTGCGTTCGGGCCGGGCTCGTTCGTCTTCCAGCCGGCGCGTTCGAGCAGAGGGTAGACGTAGCGGATGGGAGCGGCGAAATTGGCGTCGGGCATCCCCGTAAAGGCGGCGTAGTTGATCCCGATGACGCGGCCCGACTGGCCGAAGACGGGCGAGCCGGAGCCGCCGACGGCGTTGGTCGCGTCGTGGACGATACGGCGGGCTTCGAGGTCTGTGATATGTCCCTGCGTCGTGAGCGGCTTGATGTGATTGCGCTCTGAAAGTTGCAGCAGCAACGTCTCGATAGAGGCCCCGAAGCGTTGCTGGATGCTGCGCGCCTCGGCCTCGGGGATGGTCGCCAGCAGCCGCTCCTCGCCGCTCGGATAGCCCATCGTCACGACGGACTTGCCGACCATCGTCGCGCCCGTCTCACCGTCGAGCGGGAGCACCGGGATTGTCTGCTTGAACTCTTTGAGATCGGTCTGTGCGACGGCGATATCATCGCGCTCCGCACTCTGTTTGACGCGCAGAGGGAAAGGATGGCGCATGCCGGGGAAGAAGGCGATGATGCTCGTCACGCGAAACTGCCCTTTGACGCTCACGCCGAGCGCGCTGACGTTTTCGTTGGCAGTCCACGGCTCGACGACAAGGTGGCGGTTCGAGATGATGTAGCCATCGCCGACATGGAAGCCCGTGCCGACGAAGTCGGCGATGAACGGCGCGCCGTTGCCCTCGGGCGTGAGGATGGTCTGCTCGGCTCCGTTCTGGAGCGGCGTCCCATCCTCGGTGCTTTGCGTCTCGGGGTAGCGCAGCGGGCGCGTAGTCCCGCGCTCGAAGATCATGTACGAGCCGGCGATGAGGCAGACGCCGTTGCCGTACTGCGTGCGCAGCCGCGGGGCGAGCGAGAGACTGTCGATGATCTCGTTGTTCGACTCGGTGACGCGCTTGAACCTCTCGCCCGTCTCGCTCAGTTCGCCCAGCACGCCCTTGAGCTGTTCGTTCTGCCGGTTGATGAGGTCGCGGCTGCGCCGCATCTCGGTGTAAGCGGCGTTGAAGAGATAGAGCACGCCGCCGACAAGCGCCACGGCGATAAGCAGCATGGCGATTTTGGTGCGCAGCTTAATCTCGCGCATCAGCTCGCGCGAGAACTCGCGGAGGAAGACTTTGGCGTCGTCGCGGCGGGCGGTGGCGGCGGCCTCAATCGCGGCCTGCTCGATGAAGGGCGCGACGCTCGCGCGCCGGTGCGCGACGACGGACGGCATCTCCCCGATGGGAAAAAACCTGAGCGCGAGGTCGAAATCGGCGAAGCGCATCTCAGCCCCGTCCTCGATGTCGGCACCGCGCTTGACGGGGCTGCCGTTGAGGGTGATGCCTGCCTCGGGGTCGAATTCCGAAATGCGGTAGAGACCGTTATGACGCGCCAGTTCGAGGAAGATGGTGGAATCAGTCAGGAGGTCGGAGCCGAGCCGGACGTCGCAGTCCTCGCCGGGGCCGATGCGGATACGCTCGCGCGAGAGCACCTCGGTGTGCCGCTCCTCCCCGCCCGAAATGTGTATTACAAGCCCACTCGACATAGAGCCGCGCCTGAGTCCGGAAAAGCCGCAGAGACTAAACTGTGGCGACCCCTTGACGGCGACCGGCACAGCGCGCGCCGGCGGCCCCGTCCGTAGTCGCCACCGCCAGCATTTTATACTAAGCTGATGAAGCTGGGCAAAAGATCATCCTCAATCGGGATTGAAATAACCTGCGGCCCGGCGGAGTTCGGCTCAGGTTTGTGACCGTTTTGCCGCCCGCCGCCTTCGAACACGGAAGCGTTTCGTCTAAATGGAAGAGAGCATCAGGATTCGAGACCGGGAAGAGCTGTGCGCGCTGTCACCTGTGACCTCCGCGCCCATCCGGCACCACGTCTTCGTCTGCAACGGGAAATCCTGTACGTCGAACGACAGCGCGGAGGTGAAGGAGGCTTTCGAGGTCGAGCTGAAGGCGCGCGGGATGCTGGTGGGAAAGGCGTCGAAGGGGAAGAATCCTGCGGGGAGTGTGGTGCTCACCGATTGCAGTTCGGTCGGCTTCTGCGCCATCGGGGCCGCCGTGCTCGTCTACCCCGATGGCATCTGGTATGCGCAGGTGCGCGCGTCGGATGTTCACGAAATCATCGAAAGCCACCTCGTCGGGGGGCGCGTTGTCGAACGATTGGCGCTGCTCAGGGTGAGCACGGAACATAATCCGGCGAGGGCGGAATAATCCATCACGCCGGTCGTTCGTCCAGACACATGGACGCGGGTCTCGATTGCGGGGGAATAAGAGCTTAAATGCTCCGGGGACGGAAACTTGTCCTCGTCGCGCGGCGTAACAAAACCCATCAGGGGCACGCCATAAAAGCCGCGAGGACGGAGCGTGCGCCGAGCCTCCACCAGCGGATTTAACGGCTTACTCAAGCGGATTTGACGTCTCATGCGGCGCCAATTCGGATACAACAGTTTCTCTTTTGAACGGCATCCAAAGGGGGCGTGTGTTGATTTCTCTTCCGCGCCACTCCCGGCCCGATTCATCGAAAACACAGGAGCGATTCGGTATGCTTCGTTACTTCAAAGCTTTCTTGATGCTGTGCGTGCTCGCCGTCGTGCTCGCCCCTCCGGCGCGGGCGCAGTCGAGCGTGCCGCCGATTAATTTCCGAGAGCGCACACTCGCGAACGGCCTGAAGGTCTACAGTGTGCGGGATCAGTCGAGCCCGACGGTCTCGATTCAGGTCTGGTACAAGGTCGGGTCGAAGGACGACCCCGAGGGACGGAGCGGCTTCGCGCATCTCTTTGAGCACATGATGTTCAAGGGCACGAAGAACATGAAGGATGAGATGCTCGACCGCCTGACCGAGGACGTGGGCGGCTTTAATAACGCCTCGACGTGGGACGACTTCACCAACTACTACGAGGTCGTGCCCTCGAACTACCTCGAAACGCTGCTCTGGGCCGAGGCCGAGCGCATGGCCTCGCTCAAAGTGGACGACAAGAACTTCAAGTCCGAGCGCGATGTCGTCAAAGAGGAGTTCCGCTCGCGCATCCTCGCGCCGCCTTACGGCAGGCTTTTCTACGCCATCGAGAAGCGCTCGTTCACGACCCACCCCTACCGGCGACCCGGCATCGGCAGCATCGAAGAACTCGATGCCTCAACCCTCGAAGATGTGCGCGCCTTCTTCCAGACCTTCTACCGCCCCGACAACGCCTCACTCATCGTCGTCGGCGACTTCGACGACAAGCAGCTCGACTCGTGGGTGGACAAGTATTTCGGCAGGGTCCCGAAGCCGAACAAGCCCATGCCGCGCGTGACCGTCAAGGAGCCCGCGCGTACCGTCGAAAAGCGTTATACCGAGTACGGCCCGAACGTGCCGCTTCCGGCGGTCGCGCTCACCTACCTCGCGCCGCCCGTCGCGAGCGACGACGCCTACGCGCTCCGCGTGGCCGAATCCATCATGGGCGCGGGCGAATCCTCGCGCCTCTATCAGTCGCTCGTCTACAAGCAGCAGGTCGCGGCTGAAGCCTTCGCCACCGCCGACCTGCGCGAAGAACCGGGGCTCTTCGTCTTCGGCGCGATTCTCGCGAGTGAGAAGAAGCCGGAAGAGGCCGAGCGCGCACTGCTTGCCGAGTTAAAGCGGATTCAGGATGAGCCGGTGACGGCTGCCGAGCTTGAGAAGGCCAAGAGTCAACTGCTGACCAATCTCGTGCGCGAGCGCGAGACGAATAACGGCAAGGCCGACGCGCTTGGTCGCGCGGTGGTGCTCCTCGGCGACGCGCGCCGCGTCAACACAGACGTCGGCAAGCTCCAGTCAGTAACCGCCGCCGACGTGCAGCGCGTGATGAAGAAATATTTTACGGACGCGAACCGTGTCGTCATCACCTACCAGCCCGAAGCCTCGAAGGCCCCGCAGAACGCGGGCGGCGCGCAGAAGGGGGAAAGCCAATGATCGTTTCACCAACCACACTCCACCGTGCCGCTACGCGTTCAGGCATCGCCTTCGCGCTCGCGTTCTTTGTGCTGCCATTATTTGCTCGCGCGCAGCAGACCGCCGCGCCGCAGGAGACGCCGCCCGTCCCCGCCGCGCCCCGCTCGGTCAACGTCCCGAAGCCCGTCGAGCAGACCTTGAAGAATGGGCTGCGCGTCATCGTCATCGAAGACCACGATATGCCGCTCATCTCGGCGCAGGTCGTCGTGAAGAACGGCGGCGAAGTTGACCCCAACTCCTTAAGCGGCGTGGCCGACATGACGGCCTCGCTCCTGACGAAGGGGACGAAGACGCGCACCGCCCCGCAAATCGCGCAGGAGATCGAGGCGCTTGGCGGCGTCCTCAACTCCGGGGCCGGCTGGGACGCCTCGCGTGCCTTCGTCAACGTGATGTCGTCGAAGGTAGACCCGGCCTTCGGGATTCTCGCCGATGTCGTGCGCAACCCCGTCTTCCAGCAGGAGGAAATTGAGCGACTGCGCCAGCAGTATCTCGACAGCCTGAGCGTCTCGCTGAACGACCCCGGCACGCTCGCCGGCTACGTCGCCTCGCGCGTTGTTTTTGGCGACGCCGCCTACGGCCACCCGCTCTCGGGGACGACCGAGTCAATCGCGCGCATCAAGCGCGAAGACATCACCACGCTGCACGCGAAATTCTACCGCCCCGACAACGCCGTCCTCATCATCGGCGGCGACATCAAGGCGACGGACGCCTTCAAGCTGGCCGAACGTCTGTTCGGCGACTGGGCGAAGCCCGCCGCTGAGATGCCGGGGCGAGGGCAGGTCGGGAAGATGATGAGCGACGGCGACAAGCCGCGCGTAGTCGTCGTGGACATGCCGGAGGCAGGGCAGGCCGCGGTCGTGCTCGCACGCCCCGGTATCAGCCGCACCGACCCTGACTATTTCCGCGGCATCGTCACCAACGCCGTCCTGACCGGCTACTCGGGCCGGCTCAATCAGGAGATTCGCATCAAGCGCGGCCTCAGTTACGGGGCGCGCAGCTCGCTCGACGCGCGTCGCGAGGCGGGGCCTTTCGTCGCCTCGTCGCAGACGAAGAACCCTTCGGGCGCGGAAGTGGCCTCTCTGCTCGTCGGCGAGCTGGGCCGCCTCTCGAACGAGCCGGTTTTAGAGACCGAACTCGTCCCGCGTAAGGCCGTGCTCATCGGCGGCTTTGGGCGGGCACTGGAGACGACCGAAGGGCTCGTCCAGCAGATCGGCTCGCTCGCGCTCTATGGACTGAGCCTCGACGAGATCAACAGCTACGTCCGCAACGTCGAGT
>JAIVJM010000138.1 GCA_020199995.1 Acidobacteriota bacterium
TTCGATCTGGAGCGGGGGCCGGTGGTCAGAGCCAGGCTGCTGCGCCTCTCCGCAGAGGAGCACGTCCTCGTCTTCACCGTCCACCACATCGCCTCCGACGGCTGGAGCACGGGCGTCATGATCAGGGAGGTCGCCTCGCTCTACGAGGCCTTCAGCCTCGGCCAGCCTTCGCCCCTGCCCGAATTACCCATCCAGTACGTGGACTACGCGGTGTGGCAGCGCCAATGGCTCCAGGGCGACGTGCTTAAGTCGCAACTCTCCTACTGGAGAGAGCAGCTGGCGGGTGCGCCCGTGCTGGAGGTGCCGACGGACAGGGTGAGACCCGCCCTCCAGAGCTTCCGCGGGGCCAGGCATTACATCAACCTGGGGGAGGAGCTGAGCCGGGGGTTGAGGGAGTTGAGCCGTGCCGAGGGGGTGACGCTCTACATGGTGCTGCTGGCCGGCTTCCAGATATTGCTCTCGCGCTACAGCGGGCAGGAGGACGTGGTGGTGGGCAGCCCGATCGCCGGGAGGACGCGGGCGGAGCTGGAGCCGCTGATCGGGTTCTTCGTCAACACGCTGGTGCTGCGGACGGATTTGAGCGGGGAGCCGACGGTGCGGGAGGTGTTGCGGCGGGTAAGAGAAGTAAGTCTGGGAGGGTACGGGCACCAGGACGTGCCCTTCGAGCAGCTGGTCGAGGAGCTGGGGGTCGAGAGGGATCTGAGCCGCAATCCTCTGTTTCAAGTGATGTTCGCATTGCAGAATGCGACGCCTGAGACATTCATCCGTTCTGGCTTAAATATAAGCATCGTCAACATTGAGAGGCCCATCGCCGCCTTCGATCTGAGCTTATTATTGAAAGACACAACTCCGGGAATGGAATGTATGCTGGAATACAGCACAGACCTCTTTGAATCAGAGACCATTCAGCGGATGATGACGCATTTCCAGCGAGTGTTGGAATGGATGGTGGGAAACCCCCGGCAGAAATTATCCGACCTCTCCCTCCTCTAGCTTGATGCGCACTCCAACCGGCTCGCTCATTACCTCCGCTCGCTCGGCGTCAGCCCGGAAGACCGCGTCGGCGTCTGCTTGCACCGCTCGGTCGAGCTGGTCATAGCCCTGCTCGGCGTCCTCAAGGCGGGCGCCGCCTACCTGCCGCTCGACCCCTCCTATCCCCGCGAGAGGCTACAGTATCTCATCCGTGATGCAGAGACAGGTGTTCTCATCACGGATGAGCAGGTGCAGGAAGTGTTGGGCGCAGAGGTGGCGCGCATAGTTAATCAGCGGCGGGAGGCGGCTGAGATTGCGGCACAGCGCGAGGATGAGGTCGAGAGCGGCGTGGCGGCGGACAATGCCGCCTACGTCATCTACACCTCCGGCTCGACCGGCAAGCCCAAGGGCGTCGTCAACACTCATCGCGGGATCGTCAACCGCCTGCTCTGGATGCAGCAAGCCTTTGCTTTGCAGCCACATGAGCGCGTCCTGCAAAAGACGCCTTTCAGCTTTGATGTCTCGGTCTGGGAGTTCTTCTGGCCGCTGATGGTCGGCGCGGGGCTGGTGTTGGCGCGCCCGGGTGGGCACAAAGACCCGTCCTATCTGGAAGAAGTGATCGAGCGAGAGCAGGTCACGACCGTGCATTTTGTGCCGTCAATGCTGTCGGCTTTCATCGAGAGCGGGAGCCTTGTGAAGTGCGGGAGGTTGCGGCGAGTGATGAGCAGCGGGGAGGCGTTGAGCAGAGAGTTGGAGAGAGAGTTCTCCAAGGGGAGCCGGGCGGAGCTGCACAACTTGTATGGGCCGACGGAAGCGGCGGTGGATGTGAGCTGGTGGGCGTGCGTGGGGGAGGGGGGTGAGGGGCAGCGGAGTGTGCCGATCGGGAAGCCGATAGCGAACATGCAGCTGTATATCTTAGACAGAGAGCTGCAGCCCGTTCCCGTCGGAGTCTCGGGGGAGCTGCACATCGGAGGCGTCGGACTGGCGAGAGGCTATCTCTCCAGGCCGGAGCTGACGGCCGAGAGGTTCATCGCTCATCCCTTCAGCCAAGCACCGGGGGAGAGGCTCTACAAGACGGGAGACCTGGCGCGCTACCTGCCGGGCGGGGACATCGAGTTCCTGGGGAGGATAGACCATCAAGTAAAAATCAGAGGGTATCGCATTGAATTAGGAGAGATAGAAGCAGTGCTCTCACAGCATCCTGAGATTAGAGAAGCGGTAGTGCTGGCGAGGGGAGAGAGCACAGCGGATAAAAGGCTCATCGGATACATGGTCAGTCGAGGCGAGCAGCCAGCTATCTCTGAGGTGAGAGAGTATCTGAGGGAGAGGCTGCCGGATTACATGATACCGGGCGGGTTCGTGTGGGTGGAGCGGATGCCGGTGACGGCGAACGGGAAGCTGGACAGAGGGGCGTTGCCGGGGTGGGAGGAGGTGGAAGGGGCAGGCAGAGAGAGGGAGTACGTCGAGCCGCGGGGTGCGGTCGAGGAGATGCTGGCGGGGGTGTGGGCGGAGGTGCTGGGAGTCGAGAGGGTGGGCATCTACGATAACTTCTTCGAGCTGGGCGGCCACTCCCTGCTACTGACACGGGTTGCTTCACGCATCAGGGCTGCTGTCTCGGTTGATATACCTTTGCGTGTGCTGTTTGATATGCCGACGATAAGCCAGCTGAGCATGGCGATTGCTGCCGAGCAGATAAAGCAAGCTGACGAGGTGGATGTAGCCGAGTTGTTGGAGGAACTCCAGCGGCTGTCTCCTGAGGAAGTGCGGGCGTTACTGGGGTCGGAGCTAAATGCGGACTTTGCCTAGGAGGAGTTATGAAGCTTCTCTTAACAATGAACATCCCTTACACACGTTCTTCCGGCGGAGCTAATCGTTCTAACCGAAGCCTCGCCGAAGGACTGGTGCAGCGCGGCCATGATGTTCGCGTCGTTGTCCCTGCTCTCGCCTCGCCGAGTGCCATCACACTGGAGCAGTATGTGGAGGGGCTCGACAGGGATAGCATTGAGGTGCGGCAGACCCAACACAGCTACATCTTTACTGCCAATGGTGTCGAAGTTCATGCCGTCGTAGACCCGCCACACCTGCGAGCTTATCTCACTGACCAAATCGAGTTAACAAAACCGGACTGGATACTGGTCTCTTCAGAAGACCCTTCTCAGAACCTACTGTCGGGTGCGCTGCAAACACAGCCATCGAGCGTCGTCTATCTGGCACATACCCCGCAGATGTTTCCGTTCGGGCCGGCGAGTCTTTATCCGGGCAAGGCACGCGCAGAGCTCGTGGCACGCGCCGCCACGATAGTGACCATCAGCAGATTCGTCTCCGACTATTTCAGGGAATGGGCTGGCCTTCCAACTTTTATGAACCATCCCCCTCATTATGGTTCCGGGCGTTTCCCACACCTCGGCCGCTATGATGCAGGTCATGTCCTCTTAATGAATGCTTGCGCAGTGAAGGGAATCTCAATCTTTCTCGGCCTCGCGGAGCGAATGCCCGACGTGTCGTTTGCTGCTCTTCCCGGATATGGGACGACCCGGGCTGATATTGAACTGCTAGGAAAGCTGCCGAATGTAACTATTCTCAAGAATCAGAAAGAACTGGACGACATCTTTGCACGCACCAGGGCGCTTTTGATGCCCTCGCTATGGCCGGAGGGCTTCGGCATGGCTGTCGTTGACGCGATGCTGCGCGGCATCCCCGTGCTGGGCAGTGATCTGGGCGGCATTCCTGAAGCCAAAATGGGAACGGACTTCGTCTTGCCGGTGCATCCTATCGAAAAATATGAGGAGCAGTTGGGAGAGAACCTTCTGCCGACGCCCATCATTCCAACACAGAATATCGAGCCGTGGGCTCAGGCCCTCAATAAGCTTCTTTCAAACCGCGGGCTGTACGAAGACCACTCCGCCGCCGCGCGCGTGAAAGCCCTACAGTTCGTCGAGAAATTGACCATCGCGCCTTTTGAAGAGCATCTGAAGGAGGTCGAGGCCACGGCGGGACGCGGGAAGGTCATGTCTCTGCCGCGCGAGGCACCGGGCAAAGAAAGCCCCAACGAGAAGCTGATGGAATCGTTGGGGAATCTGAGCAGCGAGCAATTAGCGTTGCTCAGCCTCAGACTGAAGAAGAAAAGAGCCATAGCGCAAGGGCAGACGCAACTCCCCATTGTTCCTGTGCCGCGCAACAGGGATCTCCCGCTGTCGTTCGGCCAGCAGCGATTATGGTTTTTTGAGCAGTTAGACCCCGGAAAGTCTATTTACAGTAGACCGACAGCCGTCAGCTTATCCGGCGCCCTCGATGTGGATGCCCTGAGCTATGCGCTCAACGAGATAATTCGCCGCCACGAGGTGCTCAGAACCGTCTACGTTACGGAAGAAGGGCGACCCAGACAGGTGATAAAAGAGCCTGAGCCGATGCAGCTTCGGGTTGAATCGCTAAATCTGCCCGCACACCAGCAGCAAGCGGAAATCAAGCGCCGCTTCAGAGAAGAGGATATTGAGCCGTTCGATCTGGAGCGGGGGCCGGTGGTCAGAGCCAGGCTGCTGCGCCTCTCCGCAGAGGAGCACGTCCTCGTCTTCACCGTCCACCACATCGCCTCCGACGGCTGGAGCACCGGCGTCATGATCAGGGAAGTGGCTGCCCTCTACGAAGCCTTCAGCCTCGGCCAGCCCTCCCCGCTGCCGGAGCTGCCCATCCAGTACGTTGATTATGCGGTCTGGCAGCGAGAGTGGCTGC
>JAIVJM010000306.1:0-7164 GCA_020199995.1 Acidobacteriota bacterium
GCGCGCGGGCGCGTCGAGGCGCGTGTCATCCGCGTCGCGCCGAACCGCGGCAAGGGACACGCCGTGCGCCGGGGGCTGCTGGCCGCGCGCGCGCCCGTCGCGCTCTTTACGGACGCCGACCTCTCGACGCCCATCACCGAGACGCCCAAGCTGGTCGAGCCGATTCGCGCCGGTCAGTACGACCTCGTCTTCGGCTCGCGCGCGCTCGACCGCAAGCTGATCGGCGTCCACCAGCCATGGCAGCGCGAGCAGAGCGGACGCGTCTTCAACCTCGTGATGCGCACGTTGACGGGCCTGCCGTTCTGGGACACGCAGTGCGGCTTCAAGGCCTTCCGCATGGATGTCTGCCGCCCCATCATCGAGGGCGCGCTGATAGACCGCTTCGGCTTCGATGTCGAGCTGCTCCACGTCGCGCACCGCGCGGGGCTGCGCATGTTCGAGCGCGCCGTCCGCTGGGACGACGTCGAAGGCAGCAAGGTGAGCTTCCGCACCGGCCTTCAAGGCTTCGGCGAGCTGCGACTGATCCGACGCAACTGGAAGCAGGGCCGCTACGACGAAGCCATCCGCCGGGCGCGAGAAATCGCCTCGCGCGCCGACGCCCGCGCGCCCCTCCACGCGCCCGACGCCGCCCCCCTCGAAAGCGACGTCTCGCCCGAACTCGCGGGGCAGAGAATTTAGAAGAAGAGGCTGGAGGTGAGAGGCTGGAGGCTGGTTTGAAAAGCATTCGGTCTTTCACAAGTCTCCAGTCTCCAGCCTCCAGCCTCTCGAAAGATATGACTCCGAGACTCAACGTCAACATTGACCACGTGGCGACCGTCAGGCAGGCGCGGCGCGCGCCGGAGCCGAGCGTGGCGGCGGCGGCGGCGCTGTGCGAGCAGGCCGGGGCCGACGGCATCACCATCCACCTGCGCGGCGACCGCCGCCACATTCAGGACGAAGACATCTACACGCTCCGGCGCGTCGTCGCGACCTACCTCAACCTTGAGATGGCCGCGACCGACGAGATGATGCGCGTCGCGCTCGACGCGCGGCCCGACGCCGTGACGCTCGTCGCCGAGCGCGCCGAAGAGATCACGACCGAGGGTGGGCTGGACGTGGCCGGGAACTTCGAGACGGTGCGCCGCGCCGTCGAGAGCTTGCGCGAGGGCGGCCTCTTCGTGAGCCTCTTCATTGATCCCGAGCCGCGGCAGGTGGAATCAGCGCGCGACGCGGGCGCGCGGCAAATCGAGCTTTGCACCTCGGCTTACGCCGACGCCACGCTCGGCGCGCGCGCCGTCCACGACGGGGGCCGGGAGCGCGCCGCCGCCGAGCTCAGCCGCCTGCGCGAGTCGGCGGCGCTCGCCGCGCAGTACGGCCTCGTCGTCGCCGCCGGCCATGGCCTTACCTACCGCAACGTCGCCGCGGTCGCCGCCATCCCCGAGGTCGCGGAGTTCAACATCGGCCACAACATCATCGCCCGCGCCCTCCTCACAGGGCTCCCCGACGCCGTGCGAGAGATGCGCGAGCGCATCCGCGAGGCGAGGGGCTGAGCGCGCCGGAGCGTTAACCGTGCGCGGCGTCGGGGAGCCCCTGCCAACCATCTCGCGAATTTTTCCGTCTATACTAAAGTCAGTCTCTCAATCAATCCCGAACGGAGAAGTTTTGTGATTTTCATTCGACCTCGCTCTCAGAATCCTCGGACGTGCGCCGCGCGGCGCTCTTTCGCCCTCGCGTTCGTCCTCTCGCTCGCGTTCGCGGGCGGCGGCGTCATCATCGCGCACCCCCGGCAGCAGCAGCAGGACGCGCAGACCATGCGCCTCGCGCAGATTGAGTTCGACGGGTTGAAGCGCGTCCGGCCTGACGAGGCTCTCGCGGCGAGCGGGTTGCAGGTGGGGCAGGCGGTCGGCGTCAACGAGGTGGACGCGGCGGCCAACAAACTGATGGGTGCCGGCCTTTTCAAGAACCTCAGTTACAGCGTGCGCGGGACGAGCGAGAAGGCCGTCATCATCTTCAAGGTCGAGGAGCTGACCTCGACGATGCCCGTCATCTTCGACAACTTCTACTGGTTCACGGACGAAGAGCTGGCGAGCGCCGTGCGCCGCAAATTGCCGAGCTTCGACGGCACGGCCCCCGAGTCGGGCGGCGTTACGGACACCATCAAGCTCGCGCTGGAAGAGCTTTTGCGCGAGCGAAAGATTCCCGCCACGGTCGAGTACACGTTCTCCGACGAGCGCAGGGGGAGAAGCCCCGAACACCTCTTTATGGTCAAGGGCGCGGGCCTGCGCGTCTGCCGTCTGGAGTTCCCCGGCGCGCGCGCACTTCAGCAGGAGCTTCTGGTGCAAAAGTCCGGCGGCATTTTCGACAACGATTACTCGCGGAGATACGTCGGCGTGTTCGCCGAGAACAGCCTGCTCCCGCTCTATCACGAACGCGGCTACCTGCGCGCGAGCTTCCTCCAGCCGAAGGTCGAGCCGGTCGAGGCGGGCGGCGAGTGCGAGGGCGGCGGCGTCCGGCTCTCCATGCCCGTCGAGGAAGGCCCGGTCTATCTCTGGGAGAAGGCCGAGTGGTCGGGCCAAGAGGCGCTCACGCCGCAGGAACTCGACGCCGCGCTCGGGATGCGTGGCAGCGAGATCGCCAACGTGCTCAAGGTGGACAAGGGAGTCGGCGCGGTGCGCAAGGCTTACGGGCGCAAGGGCTACCTGACGGCGCAGGTTGCGGCCTCGCCCGCCTTCGACGACGCGGGCCGACGCGTCACCTTCCGCTTCCGGGTCACGGAGGGGGCGCAGTATCGCATGGGCGCGCTTTACATCGAAGGGCTCTCCGAGCAGGACACGAACAACCTCCGCGTCCGCTGGAACCTCATGTCGCGTGACGTCTACGACGAGGGCTATGTCGTGGAGTTCGTCAAGAAGGGGGTCGCGGAGTTCGTCAGGGACGCCGCCAGAAACGGGCGACCGCTCAAACCTTTCAAGATCGAAAGCTCCGCGCGGCCCGACCGCGAAAAACTGACCGTGGACGTGACGCTCGCCTTCAAGCCCGACACGCCCGCCGCCCCGGAAAAGGCCCGCGAAGTCATCCCCTGAACGCACCGCGGCGGGCGACGTGGGAGGCTCCCGATCCGCCCCACGCGCCCGCCCGGCGCTTCTCGGCCCCGCCTTGGAAGGCGAAACCGAAACCTGGAAGCTGATAGCTATCAGCTGATAGCTATCAGCTTAAGAAAAAGACAGAAGCCGCAAGACAAAGACGCTCGATATGACTTAGCGCAAAGTCATCGTCAGTGTGACGGGTCGCGCCAGCGCTCTGACTAACAGCTAACAGCTAACAGCTAACAGCTAACAGCTAACAGCTAACAGCTAACAGCTAACAGCTAACAGCTAACAGCTCTCTCACGATGCGAGCCCGCGCAGTCTGGGCGGCGCGAAGCCGAGGTGCTTGTAGGCCGCCGGGGTGCAGACCCTCCCGCGCGGGGTGCGGTTGAGGAAGCCGATCTGGATGAGGTAAGGCTCGATGATCTCCTCGATGGACTCGCGCTCTTCGCTGATTGAGGCCGAGATCGTGCCGACGCCCACGGGGCCGCCGTCGAACTTCTCGATGATCGTCGTCAAGACCTTGCGGTCAATCTCGTCGAGGCCGAAGCGGTCAACTTCCATCTCGTCCAGAGCGCGCCGCGCCACCTCGCGCGTGATGCGCCCGTCGTTCAAAACCTCCGCGTAATCGCGCACGCGACGGAGCAGTCGGTTGACGATGCGCGGTGTGCCGCGCGCCCGCCGCGCCAGCTCCGTCGCGCCCGACGCCTCAATCTCCACGCCGAGGATTTCCGCCGAGCGGTGGACGATGACTTCGAGGTCTTTCTGCGAATAAAAATCCAGATGGAAGACGATGCCGAAGCGCCCGCGCAAGGGGGCGGTGATGAGCCCGGCGCGCGTCGTCGCCCCGACTAAAGTGAACTTCGGCAAATCGAGCTTGATTGAGCGCGCCGCCGTCCCCTGCCCGAGGGCGCGCTCACGGACTTGAGGGGCGCGTCCATCTCCTGCGCGATAATCTGCGAGAGCGTTGTTTTGCCGAGTCCCGGCGGGCCGAAAAAGAGCGTGTGGTCGAGTGCCTCGCGCCGCCCCTTGGCCGCGCGCAAAAAGATTCTGAGGTTGGTCGTGATCTTCGGCTGCCCGATGTACTCGTCGAGCCTGCGCGGGCGTAAACTGAGTTCCGCCGCCTGATCCTCCGGCGTCGCCGCGCCCGAAATCTCGCGCGGCACTTCGACCGTGTTCGCCGCCTCCGGCATCGTCTGTGACATTAATAAACTCCCTTTTGATCGCAGCCAAAACGGCTTTCATCCGAGGCGCCTATTATGCCATGCGCGGGCTCTCGTTTCAAGTGTGAAACAAGAAATTTATAAGGCCGGGGAGGCTGTGGAAGATTTCTACTTTTTGGCAGGGATGCGGTTAGCGGGAGCCTTCGGCGGCGGCGAGCTGGAGGCGCGCGTTGGCGCGGTCGAGCTCGGTGCGCAGGGGCGTCATCTCTTCGGGCGTGCCGGTGAAAGCGCCGAGTCTTTTTTCGGCGTCGTCGCGCTCAGTGCGTGCGCGCGCGGCGTCTATCTCCTCAGGATGCTCGGCGAGGTCTGCGAGTACGGAGACGCGGTCGGAGATGACTTCGACGAAGCCGCCGGAGACGAGGAGCCGGCGCACGCTCCCCCCTTGCGTGTATGAGAGCACGCCCGTCTGGAGCTGCGAGATGAGCGGCGTGTGGCCCGGCAGGATGCCCAGCTCGCCGCCCGCGCCCGGCACCGTCACGGCGTCCACCGCCTCGGACAGAAGCCGCCGCTCCGGAGTAATGACATCGAGTTGAAGACGTTCAGCCATGATGCAAACGCGGAAGTCAGAACGCAGAACGCAGAACTGAAAGACAAATTGTTTTTAAGTTCATCGTTCTGCGTTCTGACTTCGGACTTTCCTTTTATGCTCCCATTTCCGCAGCCATCGTCTCGGCCTTCTCGCGGGCCTGTTCGATGGTGCCGACCATGTAGAAGGCCTGCTCGGGGAGGTCGTCGTGCTTGCCGTCCACAATCTCCTGAAAGCCCCGGACGGTGTCAGCGACGGCGACGTACTGGCCCTCGTAGCCCGTGAACTGCTGCGCGACGAAGAAGGGCTGCGAGAAGAAGCGCTGCACCTTGCGCGCGCGCGCCACCACCAGCTTGTCCTCTTCCGAGAGCTCGTCGAGCCCGAGGATGGCGATGATATCCTGAAGGTCTTTGTAGCGCTGGAGAATCTGCTTGACGGACTGCGCCGTCCGGTAGTGCTCGTCGCCGATGATGCGCGGGTCAAGCAGGCGCGACGAGGAGGTGAGCGGGTCGACCGCCGGGTAGATGCCGAGCTCGACGATCTGGCGCGAGAGCGCCGTCACGGCGTCGAGGTGCGCGAAGGTCGTCGCCGGGGCCGGGTCGGTGTAGTCGTCCGCCGGGACATAGACGGCCTGAATCGAGGTGATCGAGCCGGTCTTCGTCGAGGTGATGCGCTCCTGCAACTCGCCCATCTCGGTGGCGAGGTTCGGCTGGTAGCCGACCGCCGAGGGCATGCGCCCGAGCAGGGCCGAGACTTCGGAGCCCGCCTGCGTGAAGCGGAAGATGTTATCCACGAAGAGGAGCACGTCCAAGCCCTGATCGCGGAAGTATTCGGCGACGGTGAGCCCGGAGAGCGCGACGCGGAGACGCGCTCCCGGCGGCTCCGTCATCTGCCCGTAGACGAGCGCGACCTTCGAGTTGCCGATGGCCCGCATGTCCACCTTCGTCATGTCGAAGTTGCCGGTCTCCTCATAGGCGGTGTAGAAGCTCTCGCCGAAGTCAATGACCTTCGACTCGACCATCTCGCGCAAAAGGTCGTTGCCCTCGCGCGTGCGCTCGCCGACTCCGGCGAAGACCGAGAAGCCGGAGTGCTTCATCGCGACGTTGTTAATGAGCTCCATGATGAGCACGGTCTTGCCGACGCCCGCGCCGCCGAAGAGTCCGATCTTGCCGCCGCGCAGGAAGGGCTGGATGAGATCAATGACCTTGATGCCCGTCTCGAACATCTCAAGCTCGGTGGACTGCTCGTCCAGAGTCGGCGCGTGGCGGTGGATGGGGTAGCGCAGATCGGAGTTGACGGGGCCGAGATTGTCCACGGGCTCGCCGATGACGTTAAGGATGCGGCCCAGAGTCGTCTCGCCGACGGGCACGGTGATGGGGCCGCCGGAGTCAATGACCGTCATCCCGCGCACCACTCCGTCGGTCGGCTTCATCGAGACGGTGCGGACGCGGCCCTCGCCAAGGTGCTGCTCGACTTCGCAGACGATGTCAATGGGCTCGGGCACGTCGAACCCTTCGGAGACGACGCGCAGGGCGGTGTAAATCGGCGGCAGGTGGCCGCTCTCGAACTCGATGTCAAGGACGGGGCCGATAACCTGCACGACGCGCCCGCGCGGGAGTGCTTGGTTCGCGGTGTTCACGTTTCCGTTAGGCGTAGACATACTCTTCCGAAATGCTCCTCATACGTTAGATAAAGCCGTCAGGCGAGGGACCTTGCTGTGTTATAAGCTCGACAGATTAACATACGCGCGCGCGCGGGGCCAAACGCGCCTTCGCCGACGCCTGATGCGCGCGCGCGCGTGAATTTAGCGAAACGTCCGGCGCGGGCCGAGCAACCTGTAGAGCGCCAGAGCGCCGAGCGTGATGAGCACACCGAGGATGAGGACGAAAGGGCCGGAGACAATCAGACCGAGGCCGGGGAGCGCGATGATCGTCCCGCTCAGCGTGGCCGCGAGGCCCGCGAGGAAGACGAGGAGGCCAAACAGGGCCGCCAGCAGCAACAGCGCACGGATGAGTTTCAAAAACACGACGGGCCTCCCCGGACGCCTCTCCGGACTCGATCACTCGGCGTCGTCGAAACGAATCTTCATGCTGCGGAGCGTGCGGCGGTCTTCGTCCGTCAGCTCAAGGCGCGCGTCGCCGCCCTCGCCCGCCTCTTCGCCGTCGCGCTCGCGGAGCCCGATTTCGAGGCGCAGCGTGAGTTCCATCTCGTAGCCCGCCTCACGCAGGCGCTCGATGGCCTCCGCCACCTGCGAAGAGCTTTCGACCGCCGCGTTGATGGCCGCGCCGAGTTCCTGCACGATCTCTTTGGCGTCGTCGTTGATGTCCAAAATATTTTCCGAGCCCCGAGA
>JAIVJM010000306.1:7179-10371 GCA_020199995.1 Acidobacteriota bacterium
GTCTCTGACCGCCGGCTCAAGCTCCGATGAGACTTGAGCCGGCGGTCAGAGACCGCCTCTCGACGGTTGGTAAATTGTTTTGCAATCCGATCTATGGAGCCGGCTCAGGACGAAGGGCGGTCATTAAAATCTACGAGGCCCTCGACCGAGGCGTAGATGCGCAGGTACATCTTCGTCTCTTCGGGGATGAGCGTCCGCCAGCCCTCGCCGCCGCGTTCGAGGTAGCGCGGCAGGCGGACGGGATTCGAGTTATATCCGGCGGCCAGCAGCTCGGCCTGCGTGGCGGTCTTCTCCTCAAGCGCGCGCCTGACCTGTTCGCTCCGGAGCAGGCCGTCCCACGTGCCCTGCATGTAGAGCAGCATCGCTTCGAGGGCGTTGCCGTGGTCGCGCATCCCTTCGACGAAATCGGGGTCGAGGCCGACCGAAGGGTACATGAGCCGCATCGCCTCGTAGGTCGGCGGAATCATCTGCACCATCCCGCCAGCGCCCGCCGAACTCACGGAGAAGCGGTAGGTGTCGCCCGAATTCAGAGCGTAGAGCGTGTAAATCTCTTCGTAGAGCGAGGCGCGGTCTTCCGCCTCGAAGCGCTTGTGATCCGTGTGCTCGACGACGCAGAGACGCTCGGCCACGTCAACGATGTCGGGCGAGATTCTCTTGCCTTTGGCGGCCAGCCGCGTGGCCGCCCCGTCGAGCGCGCGCCGGACGTAGGCGCCGCCGGACGTGACGAGCGCGGGCGAGTGGATGGCCGGGTGCGCCGACGAGTAGTAGGCCACCTCATGAAGCGCGCCGTTTTTCTCGACCGGATACTGCACGAGCAGCGGCTGAAGCTCCCGGCCCGCCTCGTCCGTCACGCGGACTGAGGTGTTGACGTAGTTGGAGCGGACGACCCGGAGCCTGTAGGTCTTGCCGAGCGACGATTTGGCGAGGACTTCCGCGTCCTTGTTCAGGAAAGCCGTCTTGGCGAGCTTCAGGAGGTGAATCCGCGAGTCGGCGGCGTCCTCCACGGCGAGCGTGACAAAATCAGTTGACTCGGGCGTCCGGCGCTCAAGCATCTGCTTGGCCGCGCGCAGGCGTGCTTGCATCGAGTCCAACTCGCCCGCCGCGCGGCGCGCCGCCGAGGCGGGCTGCCGTTCGGCGAAGAGGGCGATGCCCAGGCCCCCGAAGAAGGGGATCTGAGGGAGGGCCGGCGCGAGAAACACGACGAGCGGGAGAACAGAAAAAAAGGACTTTCTTCTCATAGATTATCGGGCTTTCGTCTGTCGGTTGCTTGCTACAACAGGGGTGTCATGAAGACGCAATTAAGACGCGCTGTATTGCACTCCGGTTGCACTCGCGTGGCCGTTCAAGATGCCCGCTTCGGGCGCACAAAAACCGTGCATTGCGACGCGCGCGCGGCGTGTGTTAGGCTCGGACACAACGACAACACCGCCGACAATTCCCGTACTTTTGAGCAGGCGGAAAAGAGCCTTTATGACGACGAAGACCGACGCCAAGTCCGCGGCGAGGGGCGAGCGTCGAGAGCGCTTCGAGACATCCTCCGGCATCTCGCTCCCGAACGACTTCAACCCGTCGAACACCGAAACCCCCGTCTACGAACGCGACCTCGGAGCGCCGGGCGACTTCCCCTACACGCGCGGCGTGCGCCGCAGCATGTACCGCGGGCGCTTCTGGACGATGCGCCAGTACGCGGGCTACGCGACCGCCGAGGAATCGAACGCGCGTTATAAATATCTGCTCGGCGAAGGGACGACGGGGCTCTCGGTGGCCTTCGATTTGCCGACGCAGATCGGGTTGGATTCAGACGACCCGTTGGCCTCCGGCGAGGTCGGCAAGGTCGGCGTCGCCATCTCGTCGCTCGAAGACATGGAGCGGCTCTTTGAAGGCATCCCGCTCGAACGCGTCTCGACCTCGATGACGATCAACGCCACGGCCTCGACGCTGCTCTGCCTCTACATCGCCGTCGCGCGCAGGCAGGGCGTCGCGCCCGAACGCCTTCAGGGCACAATCCAGAACGACATTTTGAAGGAGTACATCGCGCGCGGGACATACATCTACCCGCCCGCCCCTTCGCTCCGGCTTGTGACGGACACCTTCGCCTTCTGCGCCGGGCACGTGCCGAACTGGAACACCATTTCCATTAGCGGCTACCACATCCGCGAGGCCGGCTCGACCGCCGTGCAGGAGGTCGCCTTCACGCTCGCCGACGGCGCGGCTTATGTCGAAGCGGCGGTCGCCGCCGGGCTCAAGGTTGACGAGTTCGCGCCGCGCCTCTCTTTCTTCTTCAACGCGCACAACAACCTGCTCGAAGAGGTCGCCAAGTACCGCGCCGCCCGCCGCCTCTGGGCGCGACTGATGCGCGAGCGTTTCGGCGCACGCGACCCGCGCTCGCTGATGCTGCGTTTCCACACGCAGACCGCGGGCTCTTCCCTGCAGGCGCAGCAGCCCGAGGTCAACGTCGTCCGCACGACGCTTCAGGCGCTCGCCGCCGTCCTCGGCGGGACGCAGAGCCTCCACACCAACTCGATGGACGAGGCGCTGGCGCTCCCGACCGAACAGTCGGCGCGGCTCGCGCTGCGCACCCAACAGGTCATCGCGCACGAGTCCGGCGTCGCCGACATCGTGGACCCGCTCGCGGGCTCCTACGCCGTCGAGCACCTGACGGACGAGATCGAGCGCCTCGCCTCCGACTACATTGACAAGATAGACGCGATGGGCGGCATGCTCCGCGCCATCGAGACCGGCTACGTCCAGCGCGAGATACAGGAGGCCGCCTATGTCTACCAGCGCGCCGTCGAGACTGATGAGACGGTCGTCGTCGGCGTCAACCGCTTCCGCGCCGAAGAGGACGCAGGCGTCCCACTCCACCGCACCGACCCTGCCGTCGAGCAGTCGCAAATCGAGCGCGTCCGCTCGCTTCGCCAGCGACGCGACGCCGAGAGAGTCGAAGTCGCCCTCACCCTCCTCGAAGACGCCGCGCGCGGCACGACGGAAAACCTCCTCCCGCGCATACTCCAGTGCGTCGAGTCTTACGCCACCGTCGGCGAAATCAGTCACCGCCTCCGACGCGTCTGGGGCGAATACCGCGAGGCCGTGACGGTGTAGAATGAAAGGGCGAGAGGGGCGCGGAGAATATATCTCAGACACTAAAAGCCATCTACCGCGGCGGTGCGTTCATTCCACAGACCATCTGCG
>JAIVJM010000307.1 GCA_020199995.1 Acidobacteriota bacterium
GCGCATGATCGTCGTTATGTCGAAGGCAGACATCGCGCAGAAACACGAGCGCGAGCGCGCCGAGTGGAAACAGCGCGGCATCGTCGGAACCGTCACGGCGCTCAACCCCTCCACCAAAGAGATCACGATCCAGCCGCTCGGTGGCAGGCCCGCCGCGCCGCCCACAGGCGCCGCGCAGCCCGGCGGCGCACAGACGGCAGGCTCGCCGCCCGCTGGCGCAGCAGCACAGCCCGGCGCGGGACCGGCTGCTCCGCCCGCGCCGGTCGTCGTGGCGGCGGGCACGCAGGAGGTCAAGTTTCGCCGCTACGCGCCCGACTCAGTGAAGTTCAGCGACGCCAAGTCCAGCACGTTCGAGGAGCTGAAGGTCGGCGACCAGCTCCGCGCCCTCGGCAAGCGAAGCGAAGACGGCGCGCGCTTCACGCCCGAGGAGGTCGTCACCGGCGCGTTCCGCACAGTCCTCGGCACGATCACCACGATCAACCCGGCGACGCGCGAGCTTCAGATTAAAACGATGCCGGGCAACCAGCCGATGACCGTCGTCGTCAGCAAGGACTCGGACGTCAAACAGGTTCCGGCTGAGATGTCGCAGATGATGGGCGGCGGCGGCATGCGGATGGGTGGGCCGGGCGGCCCCGGCGGCGGCGGCGGCAGCACGAGCCCCGCAGCGGGCGGAGCGTCTGCGCCGGCTGGCGGCGGCCCCGGCGGCGGCGGCGGCAGGCAACAAGGCGGCCCCGGCGGCGGCGGCGGCGGCGGCAGGCAAGGCGGCCCCGGCGGTGAGGGCGGTCCGCGTCGCGGGATGGGCGGCGGAGGCGGCATGCAGGAGATGCTTGAGCGTCTGCCCGCCGCTACCTTCGAGGAGCTGAAGCCGGGCTCGATGATCGTCTTCAGCACGACGGGCGCAGACCCGGCGCGCGCCACGGCCATCCAGCTCGTCGCTGGGATCGAGCCCATCGTCCAGATGATGCAGGCGAGGGCCGCCGCGGCGGGACGCCCCGTCAACCTCGGCTCGTTCAACCTCGGCATCGGTCAGCCGTAAGGGCTGGCCGACGGCCCTTACGGGCTGAAACTTTTACCCCACTTGGAGCACTTACTTGATCGGTCGGTGAAACTGTCAGCACCTTTGCCTCGCTCGGTGAAGCTTCGACAAACTCGCGGCCACTTGAAAAGAGAATCACCATGAAAGCCATGCAAAGATTATTGAGAGCCGGCCTGTTCGCCGTGCTCGCGCTCGCGCTGGGTGCCGCCGCGACCTTCGCGCGGCAGACGCAGAACGGCACGCTGCGCGGGCAGGTGACGGACGAGTTCGGCGGCACCATCGTCGGCGCGACCGTGACGGCCTCGAACGCCGGCGGCGTCGAGAAGACCGCCACCACCAACGGCGACGGCGTCTACGCGATCAGCGGGCTCGCGCCCGGCACCTACACCGTGCGCGCCACGGCGGGCGGCTTCGCCATGTTCGAGGACGCGGGCTTCGAAGTCTCGGCGGGCGCGCGCAACACGCTCGACATCAAGTTGAGCGTGGCGCTCCAAAAAGAGGAAGTGACCGTCGCCGTCGATTCGGGCATCAGCACCGCGCCCGAGAGCAACGCCGACGCGCTCGTCCTGCGCGGCAAGGACCTCGAAGCGCTGCCCGACGACCCGGAAGACCTCTCCTCCGCGCTGACGGCGCTCGCGGGCCCTTCGGCGGGGCCGAACGGCGGGCAGATTTACATTGACGGCTTCACGGGCGGGCGTTTGCCCCCGAAGGAATCCATCCGCGAAGTCCGCATCAATCAGAACCCTTACAACGCCGAGAACGACCGCCCCGGCTTCGGGCGCGTTGACATCCTGACGCGCCCCGGCATGGACAAGTTCCGCGGCGGCATCAACACGAGCTTCGGCGACGAGGCACTGAATTCGCGCAACCCGTTTGCCCCGGCGCGCACCGACTACCAGTCGCGCAGTATCGGCTTCAACCTGAGCGGCCCCATCATCTCGAAAAAGTCCTCCTTCTTCGTTGACTTCCAGACGCGCGCCGAGGACGACAACGACGTCATCACGGCGACCGTGCTCGACCCCTTAACGCTCGCCCCCACGGCCTTCGATCTGGCGGTGCTGACGCCGCGGCGCTTCACCACCTTCAGCCCGCGCTTCGACTACGCCTTCAACCAGAACCACACGCTCGTCGCGCGCTACTCCTACACGCAGTCGAGCAATCTGGCCGGCATCGGCGGCTTCAGCCTCCAGTCGCGCGCCTTCGACACGTCGAGCAAGGAGCACAACGTCCAGCTCACGATGACAGATGTTCTGAACGCGACGACGATCAACGAGACGCGCTTTCAGTTCAACCACGCGCGCCGCGGGCAGGAGGGCGATAACTCCACGCCGGCCATTCAGGTGCTCGACGCCTTCACGGGCGGCGGCGCGTTCGTCGGCCTCTCGTTCAATCAGGAGAACCGCTGGGAATTGCAGAACTACACGACGCACACGCACCGCGCGCACACCATGAGGTTCGGCGTGCGTTTGCGCGGCGTGCGGCTGACGGATGTCTCGGACAGCAACTTTAACGGGACGTTCACCTTCACCTCGCTCGACCAGTACCGCTCGGCGGTGACGGGCGGCGTGGCGCTCCCCTCGCAGTTCACCGTCTCGGGCGGCGACCCCGAGGCGCGCGTCAGCCAGTACGACTTGGGCGCGTTCTTTCAGGACGAGTGGCGTATCCGCCCGAATTTCTCGATGACGATGGGCCTGCGCTACGAGACGCAGTCGAACATCAGCAGCCACCTCAATCTGGCCCCGCGCATCTTCTTCGCGTGGGCTCCGGGCGGCACTTCGACGGGCACGATCAACCCCTTCGGCGGCGGCGCGGGTCAGCCCAAGTTCGTCATCCGCGGCGGCTTCGGCATCTTCTACGACCGCTTCGGCGAGGGCGGCACGCTTCAGGCGAACCGCTTCAGCGGCCTCGGCCAGCAGCGCTTCGTCGTCAGCGACCCGACCCGCCTGAGCGGCGTGGTCTTCACGCCGACGGGCGTGGTGGCCTCGACCATCCCGACCGTCGAGGAGCTGAGCGGGTTCCTCGTACCGCAGACCGTGACGCGCGTCTCGGACGAACTGCAAGCGCCGCGCACCGTGATGACGGCGGTGCAGGCCGAGCGCCAGTTGCCCGGCAACTGGACGATCTTCGGCGTCTTCTTCAACTACCGCCAGCAGCGAGTCTTCCGCCAGCGCAACGTCAACGCGTTCCTGCCGGGGACCTTCGCCTTCGGCGACCCGTCGAGGCCCGGCGTGAGGCCGAACCCGGCGGAGGGCGATGTCTACCAGTACGAGTCCACGGGCAAGTTCAATGATTACCGGCTCCAGGTCGGCGTCCGCAACCAGATCAGGCCCGGCTTCTCGGTCTTCGCCAACTACAACACGGGCAAGGCGACGAGCGACACCGACTGCATCTTCGGCGGCATCGGCGGCTGCTTCCCGGCGGACTCTTATGACCTGAGCAACGAGAACGGGCGCGTGGCCTTCTTCGCGCGCCACCAGTTCCATTTCGGCGGCAACCTCGCCATCCCGAAGCTCAAGCTCTCGCTCAACCCGTTCATCATCGCCCGGACGGGTCAGTTCTTTAACATCATCAGCGGCGTTGACCGCAACGGCGACGGCATCTTCAATGACCGTCCGGCGTTCGCCGACGCGCAGACGACCACCGCCGATCTCGTCCACACGCAGTGGGGCGATTTCGACCGGAACCCGAAGCCGGGGCAGACGATCATCCCGCGCAATCTGGGCGAAGGCCCCGCCTTCCTCTCGATCAACCTCGGCGTCAGCCGCACGTTCAGCTTCGGCAATAAGCCGGGCGCGGCGGGGGTGGCATCCGCGGCTGCGCCTCAGGGCGGCGGCGCGCGTCCCGGCGGCCCCGGTGGTCCCGGCGGCGGCGGCGGTGCGGTTAGGGTCGGCGGCCCCGGCGGCCCCGGCGGTGGGCCGGGCGGGGCGGGTG
>JAIVJM010000139.1 GCA_020199995.1 Acidobacteriota bacterium
GTCTTGCGCGAGCGCGTCTCGGACTTCTTCGAGCTGGACTGCGACTCGCCCTACATGCTTCTGGTCGCGCCCGTGCGCGCTGAACTCCGGCGCGAGATGAGCGCGGAGGATGAGCGACTGTTCGGCATCGAGCGCCTCAACGTGCCGCGCTCTTCGATTCCCGCCGTGACGCATGTGGACTATTCGGCGCGCGTGCAGACCGTGCGGCGCGAAGACAACCCGCTCTATTACGAACTGCTTGAAGCGTTCGGTCGCCTGACGGACTGCCCTGTCCTCGTCAACACCTCCTTCAACGTCCGCGGCGAGCCCATCGTCTGTACGCCCGCCGAGGCCTACGCCTGCTTTATGCGCACCGAGATGGACTGCCTCGTCCTCGGCGACTACGTGCTCCTCAAAGACGAGCAGGGGACGAGCGTGTTCGTCGAAGACAACTCGTGGCAGGAGGAGTTTCAGCTTGACTAAGAGCGGGCACGGAAGCGATGTCACAAACGCGCAGGCGCGCCAGACGGCGCTCGTCGTCGCCGCCGTGTTGTTTTTCATCGCCGCGTGGAATTTTTACCGGGGGCGGACGACTGTGGTCGCCGTCGCGGGGGGCATCGGCGTCGCGCTAATCGTGACAGGGCTGCTGCTGCCCGCGCTTGCGCGCCGCTTTCACGTCTTCTGGATGAAGGTGGCCGCCGTGCTCGGCTACGTCAACAGCCGCGTCCTCCTGACGCTTATGTATTATGGCGTCTTCGCCCTCTACGGGCTCGTCTCGCGCCTCGCGGGCCGCGACCCGCTGCAGCGGCGGCGCGGCGCAAAACGAGAGAGCTACTGGACTGAGCGCAAACGGACGCGCCAGTCGAAAGAGCAGTTCGAGCGCCTGTTTTAAAGACCGTCTACGGGCTTTCGCCCCGAACCACATGCCCGAAGGAGACTTCGCCTATGGGAAGGCTTTCGCTCGCCGCTGAAATCTGGATGTTTCTGCGGCAGAACAAAAAACTCTGGCTGCTGCCGATCATCGTCGTCCTCTTCTTACTGGGCTCGCTGCTCATCTTCGCGCAAAGCTCGGCGCTCGCCCCTTTCATCTACACCATCTTTTAAAGACCGTGAATCGTAAATCGTTAAAACCAGGTCTTTCCATTCACGATTTACGATTTACGGCTTTTCTCCTGTTAACGGTTCCCGTGCCCGAGGCGTCTTGTTAGTCGAGCGAGGCGCGAAGGGGTTGACGGTAAATGTTTAAAGTCGAGACAAGCAGCCGCGAGCTGTTCCTGTTGAACGCGCAGGGGCCGACGCTTGCCGGGGTCGAAGCGGCGGCGTGCTTCGTCTCGCCCGAGGCCGCGCTCGTCGCGGCGGTGAGGGGCGGCGACCGCGAAGCCTTCGCTCGGCTCTACGGGCTCTACTCCCCGATGGTTCACGGCATCCTCCTCGCGCGCGTGCCCTACGCCGAGGTGGGCGATCTGGTGCAGGATGTCTTTCTCATCGCCTTCCGCAAGCTCGGGAGCCTGCGCGACGCCGAACGCTTCGGCCCGTGGGTGGCGATGATTACGCGCAACCGCGCGTTGGATTTCTACCGCCGCGCGCGCGCGACCGAGGAGCTGCACGAAGAACTGGCGCACGCCGAACGCCCGACGGCTGAGGCGGCGGAGGCCCTCGAAGCCATCCGCGCCCTGCCCGAGGCCTACCGCGAGACGCTCGTGCTGCGTCTGGTCGAGGGGATGACGGGGCCGGAGATCGCGGCGCGCACGGGTTTGCAGCCCGCCTCCGTGCGCGTCAACCTGCACCGTGGGATGAAGCTTCTGCGCCAGAAGCTCGGGATGAAAGGTTCGCAACGATGAGCGACTATCTGTGGGACAAGACGGGCGATGGGGACGCCGAGGTCGAGCGCCTCGAAGAGCTGCTCGGGGGCTTCGGCCACAGGCCGCGCGCTCTGGAGCTGCCGGCGGCTGAGGCCGCGCCGCCGCCGCGAGTCTCCCTTCTCCAATCGCGTCGCTTCCGGCCCGCGCTGCTCGCCGCCGCCGCCGCGCTCCTGTTGATGATGCTCGCGGGCGCGCTCGTCGTGCTCCGGCAAGAAGGCGGCACTGACAGCGGCGGACAGGCCGCGGGAAATAATTCAAAGGACACGCCGCCGAAGCGGGAAGTCGCCGCGCCGCGTGAAGAATTCACCCCGCCGGGCGAACCCGAGAAGCGCGAAGAGCGGGCCGGACGGGGCGGCGCGCCGGTTGATGAACTCGCGCCGCCGGACTTTCGTCGAGCGACTTTGAATGGGCGGCAGCAGCAGAGGTCTCCGGGCGCGAGGGACGCGGGCTCGAATCAAGGGCCTCGTCGAGTCGTAAAGGCGCAAGCGCCCGGCGTCGCGGCTCAGAAAGAATCAACGGCCCCGCCGAGCCCCGAGCGGCAGGCGGCGAAGGAGAGACTCGTCTATGCCCTGCGGCTCGCGAGCGCGAAGCTCAACGAGGTGCAGAGGATGACCAGCGGGGAAGAGACCCCGCGGCGCGCTCCTCAGGAGCGGAACAGAACCAGATAATTTGGAGCAGCCATGAAAATACTCGTCAGCGCGGTTTACAAATTCGTCTTCGTCTTCTCTTTCGTCGCGGCGTGCGCGCTCGCGCCGAGCGCCCAGACAATCAACACTCCGGGCGGGGGCCGCGTGCAGTTGGGGAGCCTCGACCGCCTCGCGCCGAAGGCGGTCGAGACCGTCAACGTCGAGGTGGACGAGATCCTGCTCGGCATCGCGACGCCGCTGCTCCAGAGCGACGACCCGGAAGAGAAGGATATCAAGGAGGTGGTCGCCGGGCTCAAGGGCGTCTACGTGCGCGTGCTGGGGTTCAAATCGGAGGGCGAGTACGCCGAGGCCGACCTCGCGCCCATCCGCGAGCAGCTCAGCGCGCCGGGCTGGACGCGCATCGTCGGCATCCAGAGCCGCAAGGCGGGGCTCGAAAACGCCGAAGTCTACGTCTCGCGCACGACGGCGGGACGCGTGGATGGCCTCGTCTTCATCGCCGTCGAGCCGAAGAAGGTCGTCGTCGTTAACCTCGTCGGCTCGATTGACCTCGACAAGCTGAGGAAGCTCGAAGGCAACCTCGGTATCCCCAAAGTCAACATCGGGAACGTCAAAATCAAGACCGGGAAACGGAGCGTCGCGATCACGACGAAGAAACCCTAGAAGTCGTCCTGTGAAGCCGCCGCCAGCTCCGAAGGAGTGGCAGGCAGCAGCCCCGTCCGTCGGGGCGGGGTAGAGGTCGAGACGAAAAATCAGAGCCCCGCAAGGGGCGACACATCTTCCAGCGAAATGTGCCGCCCCTTGCGGGGCTCTGATATTTTCCACCAATATCCTTCACCGAGGGCTCATGCGCGGGATAGACGCACTCGCAAATCGCCGTGGTGCTCGTCCGAGTCAACTTGAAATGTCAACCAAACACGGAACGTGGTATAAGCTCCTGTCACGCCGGGCGCGAGCCTCATCCGGGCTCTCCTAATTCAACCAGCGGGCGTGGCGCTGAAACTTAAAGCCAACGCGATTATGTCGAATAAAGATTTCGTCCATCTCCACCTTCATACCGACTACTCACTCCTCGACGGGGCCATTCAAGTGAAGCCGCTCGCCGAGCGCCTCAAGGAACTCGGCATGCCGGCCTGCGCGATGACCGACCACGGGAACATGTACGGCGCGGTCTCCTTCTACAGCGAGATGCGCAAGCACGACGTCAAGCCGATCATCGGCTGCGAGGTCTACCTCGCCCCGGCGAGCCGCTTCGATAAGAAGGACGCGCGCAAGGGCCAGAAGCCTTACAACCACATGATTCTGCTGGCGAAAGACCGCGAGGGCTATCACAACCTCGTGCGTCTCACGTCCAAGGCTTTCAAGGAGGGCTTCTACCGCAAGCCCAGAATCGACCGCGAGCTGCTCGCGCAATTTAGCGGCGGTCTCATCGGGCTCTCCGCGTGTCTCTCGGGAGTGCCGCAGCAGCATCTTGTGG
>JAIVJM010000308.1 GCA_020199995.1 Acidobacteriota bacterium
GTTCGCACTGGGCCTCTTCCTCGTCGTCACGCTGGCGCAGACGACGCCCGCCGCCCTCGCGCAAGGGACGCAGACGCGAAGCGACTGGGCCGCGTTGCAGACCCTCTCGCCCGGAGAAAAGATTGTCGTCAAGACGAAGGACGGCGACCGCTTCACGGGTCGGTTCGAGAGCGCGAGCGACATCCTGCTCGTGTTCGAGGACGACGGGCGCAAGGTGTCGCTCGCCCGCGACTCGATCCGGCGCGTGCAGCTCAACCGCGGCAAGTCGCGCCTCAAGGGCCTGCTCTTCGGGGCGGCCATCGGCGGCGGCATCGGCTTCGCCGTCGGCGGCGCGCTCTACTTCCCCAACCGCGGCGACATCGTCGGGACGACCGTCCCCGGCGCGACCGCCCTCGGCGCTAGCATCGGCGCAGGCATCGGCGCGGGGTTCGGCAAGGGCAACAAGAACGAGACCATCTACGAAGCGCCTTAAAAGCCGTAAATCGTCAATCGTGAATCGTGAATAGATAAATCCAGTTCTTTCTATTTACGATTCACGATTTACGATTTACAGCATTTAGGCGTTCCTGTCGTAGTCGAACCGGAGCGGCGCGTCCGAGGGGCGGACGCTGATCCGGACGGATTTCGAGGCGGGCGTGTTGCTCTTCTCGGCGACGCTGCGGACGGGGACTAAGACGTTGGCTTCGGGGAAGTAGGACGCCGCGCAGCGACGCGGAATCCTGTAGGGGACGACGAGGAAGCGCCGGGCCGTGCGCTCCTCGCCCTCGAAGTGGCTCACGAGGTCAACGACTTGGCCCGCGGAGAGCCCCGCCTCCCGCATGTCTTCGGGGTTGAGGAAGACGACGCGGCGCTCGTTGTAGACGCCGCGGTAGCGGTCGTCGAGCCCGTAGATGGTCGTGTTGAACTGGTCGTGGCTGCGCATCGTCATCATCAAAAACTGTCCGGGCGCGAGGTCGTGGCGCGGCAGCGGGTGGACGGTAAAGTGGGCCCGCTTCGACGCGGTCTTGAACTCGCCCTCGCGCGCGTAGTTCGGCAGGTAAAAGCCCGCTCCCGCACGCACGCGCCCATTGTAGTCGTCGAAGCCGGGGATGACGCGCTCGATCAAATCACGTATCAGGTCGTAGTCTCCGGCGAGCCGCTCCCACTCGACCCCGCCCCGCGCGCCTAAGGTCGCGCGCGCGAGCCGCGCGACGATTGTGGGCTCGCTCAGAAGATGTTCGGAGGCGGGCTCAAGCGTCCCGCGCGAAGAGTGGACGACGCCCATCGAATTCTCGACGCTCACGAACTGCTCGCCCTCGGCTTGCAGGTCGCGCTCAGTCCGACCGAGACAGGGCAGGATGAGCGCCTGCGCGCCCGTCAGGAGGTGCGAGCGGTTGAGTTTTGTCGAGACGTGCGCGGTCAGCCGGCAGCGCCGCAGCGCCGCAGCCGTGAACTCAGTGTCCGGCGTCGCGGAGAGAAAGTTGCCGCCGAGCGCGAAGAAGACTTTGATCCCGCCGGAGTGCATCGCCTTGATCGTCTCGACGGTGTCGAGGCCGTGGCGGCGCGGCGGCTCGAAGTCGAACTCGCGCGCAAGGGCGTCTAAGAAGACCTCGGTCGGGCGCTCCCAGATGCCCATCGTGCGGTCGCCCTGCACGTTCGAGTGACCGCGCACGGGGCACACGCCCGCGCCCGGTCGCCCGATCTGCCCGCGCAGCAGCAGCAGGTTGACGATCTCCTGAATGTTGGCGACGGCGTTTCGGTGCTGCGTCAGTCCCATCGCCCAGCAGACGATGGTGCGGTCTGATTTGACGAAAATCTGCGCGGCCTCGCGCATCTCTTCGCGCGAGATGCCGCTCTGCTCGACCAGTTCGTCCCAGTCCGTCTCGCCGAGCGCGAGCGCGAACTCGTCGAACCCGGCGGTCTTCGCTTCGATAAACGGACGGTCGAGCACCTCGCCGGGCCGCCGCGACTCTTCCGCCAGAACCTCCTTCATGATGCCCTTCAAGAGCGCCACGTCGCCGTTGATCCGGACTTGCAGGAAGAGGTCGGCGAGTTCCGTGCCGCGGCCCAGCATGTCCGAAGGGCTTTGCGGGTGCTTGAAGCGCATGAGGCCGGCTTCGGGGAGCGGGTTGACGTGGACTATTCGGCAGCCGCGCTTCTTCGACGCCTGAAGCGCCGTCAGCATGCGCGGGTGGTTCGTGCCCGGATTCTGCCCGATGACGAAGACGGCGTCGGCCAGTTGGAAATCGTCGAGCGTGACTGTCCCCTTGCCGACGCCGATGGTCGCGGTGAGCGCCGAGCCCGAAGACTCGTGGCACATGTTCGAGCAGTCGGGCAGGTTGTTAGTGCCGAATTGCCGCACGAAGAGCTGGTAGAGGAAGGCGGCCTCGTTGCTCGTGCGCCCCGAGGTGTAGAAGGCCGCCTCGTCGGGCGAGTCGAGCGCGTTCAGCTCGGACGCGACGGCGGCGAAAGCCTCGTCCCAGCTCAAGGGCTCGTAGTGCGTCGCGCCGTGCCGCAGGATGAGAGGGTGCGTGATGCGCCCCTGCTTGCCGAGCCAGTAGTCGGATTTGTGCGAGAGGTCGGCGACGCTCCACTCGCGGAAGAACTCCGGTGTGACGCGCCGCGTCGTCGCCTCTTCGGCGACGGCCTTCGCGCCGTTCTCGCAGAACTCGAAGTGCGAGCGCTCGCCGTCGGGGTCGGGCCACGCGCAGCCCGGACAGTCGAAGCCCTCCTTCTGGTTAACGCGCGCGAGCGTGCGCGCGCCGCGCAGCGCGCCCATCTCCCGCCACGCATGCTTCGCGCTCGCGAGGACGGCGGGGATACCGCCCGCCACCCCCTTCGGGGGCTTAAGCTCGACGCCCGTAAACTCTTCCGGCCCCTGCGCGCACACGCGCCCGTGTGCACTTGTCTCCGAACGCGTGCGCGCTTGTCGCTCGTCGCCGCGCGCGTCGCTCGTCTCGGCAGCATGCGCGTCGCTCTGCTTGTCGGGTTGATAGTGAGTCGGCTGCGCGGCGGAGGCAATCTCCGCCGACTCGTTTTCCGCGCCAGCCTCAGCCCTCTCTGTCGGTTCATTCCCTGTCGCCATCGCCCGCAAGTTTACTACAACCCGACGGAGAGGCTGGAGGCTGGAGACTTGCTAAAGACTGAATGCTTTGACCAGTCTCTGGCTTCTCCTCATTCGGTTGGCACTGCGCTTGATTGTCTTATCCATCAGGGGCGGTCGCACGTATTGTTACCGTGCAGAAATTTGGACTGGACAGCAAACCACAGGAGGACACATGAACGCTTTTCAACTCTTAAAAGAAGACCATAAAAAAGTGAAGGCCATCTTTCAACAGCTCGAACCGACGACCGAGCGCGCCGGGAAGACGCGCACCGAGCTGTTCGCGAAACTGAAACAGGAACTCGACATCCACGCGCACATTGAGGAGACGATCTTCTACCCCGTCATCAAGAAAGAGCACGAGACGCGCGAGATTACGCTCGAAGGCTTCGAGGAGCACCATGTCGTGAAGATGCTGCTCGGTGAGCTGGCAGAGATGAGGAACAGATCAACCGGATCGGCGAGCAGATGGAGCAGGAAAAGAAAGCCCAGCAGCAGAAGATGTCCGCGGCTGGCGCATAAAGCGCCGGGACGTCACATTTCAGTTCAACGCCGGGACGCCACGCGTCCCCGTGTGAAGCGCCACGAGGACTCCCGGAACCCGGACGAGTCCGCGCGGCGCTTCCGTGTTTCGAGTGTTCTGCTCCCGGTCCCGCCGCTCTTCACGGAGAAATTTCTCGGCTTTCAGGATCAGCAGGCCGGAGAGCGACAACCGGCGCGTCTAGCTGCGCCCCGAGTCCTCTTGAACGTCGGCCAGCCTGTCAACTTTCTGCGCGAGCTTCGCGAGCGCCGTCTCCGTGCGCTCCTGCGCGGCGGCGAGCTTGCTCATTGCCGCCCGGAATGAGTTGTTGAACTCGGCTTGAGCGTTAAGTTCCCCCCGGAACGAATTATTGACCTCTACCTGACTCTCATGTCTCTCCCGGAACGAATTATTGATCTCGACCTGACTCTCATGTCTCTCCCGGAACGAGTTATTGATCTCGACCTGACTCTCATGTCTCTCCCGGAACGAGTTATTGATCTCAGCCTGAGAGTTAAAGGTCGTCCGGAATGAGTTATTGATTTCAGCCTGAGAGTTAATGGCCGTCCGGAACGAGTTGTTGATTTCAGTCTGAGAGTCATGCATCGCTCGGAACGAGTTGTTGATTTCAGCCTGAGAAATAACTGACGCTCTAAACGACGCGTTAGCCTCAGCTTGAGTTTTATTAACCTCGTCCTGAGCTTTAAGTGCCGCCCGGAATGAGCGGTTGAACTTGGCCTGCTCTTCAAGGTTGCGGGTCATTACTCGAGTGAAATCCGCCTGTGTGTCCGCGAACTCACCCAACTGAAAGTTGGTTTGTGCGAGTTGCTCGTTGGTCTGCTCAATGCGCATCTCTAAATTGGCCTGGCCCTTGAGCAGGAAGTCTATCGCCCTTTCAAATTCTTCGTTCGTCATCTCTCTTCTCCTCCGCCGAAGGACTCGCGCCGGCCCGAGCCGTGACGAATCCTCCCGCGCGCCTTGGCGGGTGCTTCAGAGCATACACAAAATTCCTCATTGATCAAAAATTCTCTCGACCGACAGTTCCCTTCTCATCTTCTCCCTTGCGCGAGTCGCGAGGCTTCGGGCAGTCGGCGCAGTCGGAGCATCGCGAGGACGCCGAGCGCGGGGCCGGGGGCGAGCGCGGCGAAGGCGTAGCGCCAGCCGACGAGCCCGACGAGCGGCGGGATGAGGTGAATCGAGAGGGTGGTGAGCAGAAACCCGAGGCATGTCTGGACGGTCAGCGCCGTTCCCATGTAACGCGGGTCGCCGAGTTCCGTCACGCACGTCGAGAACTGCGCCGAGTCGGCGACGACGCTCGCGCCCCACACCGCCGCGACGCAGATGAGCGCCCACGGGCTCGCGCCGAACAGGAACCCGACGAGCAGGCAGCACGCGCCGCTCACCACCATCGCCGCGGAGGTGACGGCGGTGCGCCCCACGCGGTCGGCCAAAAGCCCCGCCGCCACGCAGCCCAACGCGCCCGCGCCGATGACGACGAAGGACGCGCTTTCGGCGAGTGTCGCCGACTGCCCGCTCGCCTTGAAACTCGCGCGGAGCATCACGGGCAGCCACGTCCACATCGCGTACAGCTCCCACATGTGGCCGAAGTATCCGAAGTTGGCGAGCCGCACGCCGCGGTTGCGAAAGACGCGCGCCACCTGTCCCATGTCGAACTTCGCCGCGGGCAGCGCGTGCGGGCCTTCGCTCACAAACAGCACCACGACGAGCCCGCCCGCGACGGCGAGTCCCGAGGCGAGCAGCACGTTGAGCCGCCAGTCCGCGCTCCCCAGCGCGTTGACCAGATAAGGCGCAGCCTTGCCCAGCGTGAGCGCGCCGACCAGCACGCCCAGAGCCATCCCGCGCCCGCGCCGGAACCACGTCGCCATGATCTTCATCCCCGGCGGGTACACCCCCGCGAGGAAAAGTCCGACGAGAAAACGCAAAGTGATGCCCGTCGTCAAATCCGACGCGAAGAGCCCGAAGGCGGCGTTCGCGCTGGCGCCCGCCAAGGCGCAGAGCGCGACCAAACGGCGCGGGCTGACGACATCAGGCAAATTCAGGAGCGCACTGAGGAGCGTCCCCGCGACGAAGCCGAGCTGCACCGAGAGCGTCAGCCAGCTAGCATTCGACTCCGTCAGACGCCACTCCGCCGTGAGCGCGGGGACGACCGCCGAGGCCGAGAACCACAGCGACATCGCCAGCAGCTCAGCCGTCGCCAGCAGCATGAGCGCACGCCAGCGTCTTGTGCTTTCCATGTTTTCAGGAACGCTACTCATCCGCGAATTTGTTTGTGCGGCGTGACTTTACTCCCGCAGTCAACTGCTCCGAACAGTCGCGTAAGCAACGTCGCGTGGTTCTGTGACTGCCGACTGCTGCGTAAAGAGGGCGCCCCCTTTGCGAGTGCGCCCCCTCTTACCCGACAGACTTCCGACCGTCAGTAGCGTCTGGCCGGACGACGACGCTTACGAATCCCGTAGGTGTAGACGGCCGCCCCGCCGCCCCCGGCGACTGCGCCGATGGCCGCCCCCTTCTTACCACCTGCAATCCCGCCGATGAGTGCGCCGCCCGCTGCCCCGCCCGCGGTCGTCAGCTTGTCGCGATGCTTCTGCCAGAAGCTGCGCCCGTGCCTGTGTCCGTCCCCGACACAACTGCTGTGCGTGTGCCAGCGGTTGCCGTGACGATGCCGATGCTTGCCGCATTGAGCCTGTGCAGACAGAGGTCCGGCGACGGCCAGCAGGGCGAACACAATAAAAACCATCACAAACTTCTTCATCCGTGTGCCCCTTTCTAAGTTGTCTAATTCGCGGGAGAGAAGTCGTAGGAGAGAAGTTGCGTACACCTTACTACCGGACAGCTTTCCGAGACAAGACGCGAACAGGGGCGGCGACGAGTCAACGATGAAGTCCGGACAGCCGGGATGGCGTTCTCCCGCAGGCTAAGAGCGGAGAAAAGACGTCATAAAGAACTCTCTATCTTTCGGGTGCGTCAGTAAACCGGCTACATTATCCTTGTCTACCCATCGCGCCTCAGGGTTAGCCTCGTCAACGGGCGACAGCGCCAGCTCGGTTGTTTCAAACAGGAACATGGAGATGGTTTTAAGCTCCGCTTCGTCCTCGCCCCCATTCTTCCCGATTCGGAATCGCTGATAGCTCCCCAACTCCTGAATGAGGGTCAGGTTACGGATTCCTGCTTCCTCATAGATTTCTCTTCTCGCGGCAGTAAGCGCATCTTCACCTTCTTCGATGTGACCTTTCGGCAGAGACCAAGACGTTCCGTTCTGGTTAACGACGAGGACTTGCCCTCGCTTGTTGAGGACGATGCCCCCGGCGCTGATCGTTTGAATCATCGCTCTTTTCCACGAGCATACTTAAGTGTACAGCGTCGCGCGCGCGCCGTGCGCGCTCCGAAGTGCGCTCCGAAGTGCGCTTCGACTGACGCCCCGCCGCCGCTTACTCCGAAGCCCGGCGCGCTGCTCATCTTTCCGCGCGCCCGTCTTCGCCGTCGTCCGTCAGGCTCTCCACGACAAGCCCCGCCGCGACGCCCCACACGACATGGGCGGCGATCATCAGCGCGGTGCGTCGCGGCGGGTGCTCGGTCGCGGGGCGCAGGATTCCGGCTGCCGGGAGCCAGCCCAGATAGCTGCCCGCCCACACGGCCACGCCGAAGGCCGCGCCGGAGAGCGCGGGCGGCAGAGGCCATCGTTATCGCCCGCGGCGCCAGAGGGTACTGCTCGTGCTCCGGCAACTGCTCGTGCATGAGCTTCATCGCGAGCGACATCGGCGCGGCGGCGACCAGCCCGGCGAGCGCGCCCAGAAGGATTCTGTTCATCATCCCCTCCCGCAATTCACGAACTGTTTTTGAGCTTGCCTCTGAAATCATAGCGCGCCGCCCTTACTTTGTCCGCATGTTTGTGACGGATCACGAAGCGCATCCACCCAGACCTCGGCCGCCTGCCCTGCGGGCAGTAAGGCAAAAGGTAAACGGCCTCGCCCGTGCGGTCTGCTCTCGCACTTTTACCTTTTGTCTTTTGCGTTCCTTTTGGTAGATTCTCTCTGAACTTAAATCCAAACAGCAGGAGCGCTCCGTCATGAGCCTGATTGATTCCGTCTACGCGCGGGAGATTCTCGATTCACGCGGCAACCCGACCGTCGAGGCCGAGGTGATGCTGATCGGCGGCGAGGTGGGACGCGCCGCCGTCCCTTCCGGAGCTTCGACGGGCGAGCACGAGGCCGTCGAGCTGCGCGACGGCGACCGCCTGCGCTACGCCGGCAAGGGTGTCTCGAAGGCCGTCGAGAACGTCAACGAGATTATCGGCCCCGCGCTCGAAGGCCTGGACGCGCTCGATCAGGCGGAGGTGGACGCCTCGCTCGTCGGGCTCGACGGCACGCGCAACAAGTCGAAGCTCGGCGCCAACGCGCTGCTCGCCGTCTCGCTCGCCACGGCGCGCGCCGCCGCCGCCTATCTCGAACTTCCGCTCTACCGCTACCTCGGCGGGGCCAACGCGCGCACGCTGCCCGTCCCGATGATGAACATCATCAACGGCGGCGCGCACGCCGACAATAATGTGGACTTTCAGGAGTTTATGGTGATGCCCGTCGGGGCCTCTACTTTCAGCGAAGCGGTCAGGGTGGGCGCGGAAATCTTCCACGCTCTGAAGGCCGTCCTCAAGAAGCGCGGCTACGCGACGAGCGTCGGCGACGAAGGGGGATTTGCGCCGAACCTGCGCTCGAACGAAGAGGCCGTCGAAACCATCCTCGAAGCCGTCACCGCCGCCGGCTACAACGCGGGCGTCAACGTCCTGCTCGCGCTCGACCCGGCGGCGAGCGAGTTCTACGACGGAAAAAACTATGTCTTCAAGAAGTCCGACGGACGCAAGCTTTCGAGCGAGAAGATGGTCGCCTACTGGAAGTCGTGGGTCGCACAGTACCCCATCATCTCCATCGAGGACGGGATGGCCGAGGATGACTGGGACGGCTGGAAGTTAATGACGGACGAGATGGGCGCGCGCGTCCAGCTCGTCGGCGACGACCTCTTCGTCACCAACACGGAATTTCTGCGCCGCGGCATCGAGCTCGGCGTCGCCAACTCGATTCTCATCAAGGTCAACCAGATCGGCACGCTCACCGAGACGCTCGACTGCATCGAGCTGGCGCGCGACTCTGGCCGCACCGCCATCATCTCGCACCGCTCGGGCGAGACCGAAGACACCTTCATCGCCGACCTCGCCGTCGCCACCAACGCCGGGCAGATCAAGACCGGCTCGCTCTCGCGCACCGACCGCGTCGCCAAGTACAACCAACTGCTGCGCATCGAAGAAGACCTCCGCGACGCGGCCCGCTACCCCGGACGCGCGGCGCTTTACCAACTCGAATCGCCCGCCGCGCGCGAAGCCGCGGCACGTCGGGACGGCGCGAAGAAGGCACAGGCGACGACGGGCGGCGCGTCGAAGAAGGCGGGCGGCGCGTCGAAGAAGGCGCGTGCCGCGCGCAGGTAGTCGCGCGCGGCACGACCTCCGCTTCAAATTTTTCGCGTGTACTCGTTAAGGAGTCAGAGGTTTGATTAACCGACGCGGGCCGCTCGCCCTCATCATCCTCGACGGCTGGGGCTACACGCCGCAGCGCGAGGGCAACGCCATCGCCCTCGCCGAGACGCCCTTCTACGACGAGATTCTGGAGAAGTACCCGCACACGCTCATCGAGGCTTCGGGGACGTGCGTCGGGCTCCCGGCGAACGTCATGGGCAACTCCGAGGTCGGCCACCTCAACATGGGCTCGGGGCGCGTGATTATGACCGACCTCCGGCGCATTGATCACGCCGTCGAGACGGGCGCGTTCTTCTCGAACGACACAATCGTCGCCGCGTTGGACGGCGCGCTCGCGCGCGGCGGCGCGTTCCACTTGATGGGCCTCCTTTCGGACGGGCTCGTCCATTCATCGCAGGAGCATCTCTACGCGCTGCTCCGGATGGCGAAAGAGCGCGGCCTCTCGCGCGTCTACGTCCACTGCTTTCTCGATGGGCGCGACACGCCGCCGATGTCGGCTTACGGCTACGTCGAGGCCTTGCAGGTCAAGTGCGCCGAGATCGGTTGCGGGCGCATCGCATCTGTCATCGGGCGTTATTATGCGATGGATCGCGACCAGCGCTGGGAGCGCACGCGCCGCGCCTACGACCTCCTCGTCCACGCCGTGGGCGAGCGCGTCATTGATCCCGTCGAGGCCGTCAAACGCTCCTACGAGCGCGGCATCTCGGACGAGTTCGTCGAGCCCCTCGTCGTCATGCGCGCCCGCGAGACTGGCGAGCCCGTCGCCACCATTCAGGACGGAGACTCGGTCGTCTTCTTCAACTTTCGCTCCGACCGCGCGCGCCAAATCACGCGCGCCCTCGCCGTCCCCGATTTCGAGGAGTTCCCCGCGCCCGACCGCCCGCGGCTCGACTACGTCGGCTTCACCGTCTACGACAAGACGTTCCCGTTCCCCGCGGCCTTCCCGCAGCTTGCGCACAAGAACATCCTCGCCGATGTCTTCGCC
>JAIVJM010000140.1 GCA_020199995.1 Acidobacteriota bacterium
CGCTCGCGCCCGCGGTGCGCGACGATGAGCATCCGCTCCTGCGACTCCGAGAGCATGATCTCGTAGGCGGTCATCCCATCTTCGCGCTGCGGCACTGCGCTTAAGTCGAGCTCGATGCCGTTTCCGGCGCGCGCCGCCATCTCGCACGAGGAGGAGGTGAGGCCAGCCGCGCCCATGTCCTGAATCCCCGCGACCGCGCCGCTGCGCATCGCTTCGAGGCACGCTTCGAGCAGAAGCTTTTCCAGAAACGGATCGCCGACCTGCACGGTCGGGCGCTTCTCCAAAGCCTCCTCGTCGAACTCTGCGGAGGCCATCGTCGCGCCGTGGATGCCGTCCCTTCCGGTCTTCGCGCCGACGTAGAGGACGGGATTGCCGACGCCCTCGGCCTTGCCGAAAAATATCTGGTCGCGGCGCACGAGCCCCAAAGCGAAGGCGTTGACTAAGGGGTTCAGAGAGTACGCGTCGTCGAAGGCCACTTCGCCGCCGATGGTCGGGACGCCGAAGGCGTTACCGTAGTGCGCAATGCCTGCGACCACGCCCGCCAGCAGAGCGCGGTTGCGCCGCCCGCGGCGCGCGTCGTCGAGCGTGCCGAAGCGTAAACTATTCATCGCCGCGACGGGCCGCGCGCCCATCGTGAAGATGTCGCGCAGGATGCCGCCGACGCCCGTGGCCGCGCCCTGAAACGGCTCGATAAAAGAGGGGTGGTTGTGCGACTCGACCTTGAAGGCGGCGCACCAGCCGTCGCCGATGTCCACTATTCCGGCGTTTTCGCCCGGCGGCACGACGACGCGCGGCCCCGTGGTCGGCAGCCGCCCGAGGTGCGTGCGCGATGACTTGTAAGAGCAGTGCTCCGACCACATCACGGAGAAGATGCCGAGCTCGACGAAGGTCGGCTCGCGCCCGAGCAGCTCGCGGATGCGTCCGAACTCTTCCGGCGTCAGATTGTGTGCGGCGACGACTTCGGGCGTGATGGTTTCAGTGTTCATTTGAAGAAGTGACCAGACGGAAGAGAGAAGATGATATGACTTGACAGGATAAAGGCTCGCGCCGTTTTGTTCAAACGCGCAGCCCCCGGCAAAGGGGCGAAGGATTTTAGCCCACGGCGTCAGCCGTGGGAAACAGTGCCAAAAAAAACCGAGAGCCCCGTGAGGGGCGAAAGAAATCCGACTTGAGCATAGCGCCGCTCGAATTTCTTTCGCCCCTGACGGGGCTTGAAGTTCTCTTTCCGCTTGAATCCCCACGGCTGACGCCGTGGGCTAAAATCTTTCGCGCCTGACGGCGCTTGTGCTTGCGCCGCTGCTCGCGCCGACCTCTCACGCTCGGGACTCTCACTCTTTCGCGCCGAGCGTCTTCTCGATGGCGGCGGCGAGTTCCGCGGGCTTGACGCGCCCCTTGTGCTTGAAGACGAGCGCGCCCGTGTGGTCGAAGAGAAAAGTCGCGGGCAGCTCGCCGCGCCACGTCGTGTCAATCAGGTTGATGGCCGCTTCGGGGTCGTCGGCGTTGAGGAGGAAAGCGGGCATGGCGTCGGCGCGCACCTCGCGCAGGAAGTCCGGCACGCCCGTCCCGATCTCCGAGGCGTCGTCGAGCGAGATGGTGACAAAGTCGAGCCGGTCGGCGGCGAACTGCCCCCTGATCTTGACGAGGTCGGGGAACTCGGCGCGGCAGGGCGTGCACCATGTCGCCCAGAAGTTGACGAGCAGCGGTCGCTTCCGCGCGACGCTCGCCTCGAAGAGCGACTTGAGTCCGGCCTCCTTCAGCTCGGTCACCTTCGGCCTCTCGGGTGGGGACCTCTCCTCGGCCCGTGCGACGTCCTTTTTATCCGCAGCGACTTTTTTACCCGCTCCGTTTTTTTGCGGCGTCGGGCGAGCGCGCATTTTCAGAGCGCGTCCGGGGATGCCGTCCGCGTGGGCGGCAATGCCGCCCCCGTTGATGGCGAGAGCGGCACTGAATGCGAGGACGAGCGAGAGCAGTTTTTTCATCTTCAGTTTAAGAGGCACGCTTGATTGAGCAGCCGAAGGCGCGAGCTTCCGCCTTGGCGACGGGCTTGCCGGCGAGCGTCGCGTCAATCGCGTCGCGCAGCTCGTTGGCGGAGATCGCGTCGCCGTTGCGCGAGTTGTCGATGCGCCCGCGGTAGACGAGCTTGTTCGAGGTGTCGAGGAAGTAGGCCTCGGGCGTGACCTGCGCGTCGAGGCGGTCGGCCAGCTTGTTGCCCGCGTCCTTCAGCACCTTGAAGGTGAAGCCCTTCTCCTTCGCGTGCTGCTTGATCGCTTCGGGCGTCTCGGCGACGTTCGAGTTGATGCCGATGACGTTGACGCCGCGCGCCCTGTAGTCCTCGGCGAGCTTCTCCATCCGCTCGTTGTAGGCGTTCGAGACCGGACACTGGACTGAGATAAAGATGAGCACCGCGCCGTTCTTGCCCTTGAGCGCGGAGAGCGCGTGCTTCTTGCCGTCGGCGTCAGGCAGCTTGAACTCTTCGACCACCGCGCCGATGCTCGCCCCTGCTGCTGCTGCTGCTGCTGTTCCGTCAGGCGCGAACGCGGCCTGCGTCGCGGGGGCGAAGGCGGGCAGTAGGAGCGCCAGCGCGCAGAAGAGAAGTGCGACCGTGTAAAGCTTCTTCATAAAACTCGTCTCAAACTCCTTTTGGGGAATCCTATCTCTCAAGATGAGGTAAACAGCTTAGACAAAGTCGGCTCAAAGTTCAAAGCTCGGAGTCCAAAGTCAGGGGCCCGGCCCCGAACTTTTACACTTACTTTACACGCGGCATCCGCGGCCACCGATTTCCGCGCGGGGCTTTGCGCCGTAGGGCGGAAAAGGAAGCGCCGTGCGTTGTGGAAGTGTTTCCTTAACGCACGGCGCTTCCGGGAGGCAGAGCCTCCGCTCAAGTCTCCGGGTCGGCGGCGAGAGCGCTCTGTCAGTTCTCGACCGGCCTTAGTTCTCTGACCGACCTCAAACCCTCAGCCGCGGGCGTTGGGCCTGCCGCCGCCGCCGCCGAGCGCGAAACTGACGACTTCGGAGAGGACGCGCCCGACGATAAGCGCGCCGAAGCTTGTGGCCGCCACCCAGCCGAGCGAGCGCGCGGGCAGGGGCGTGCCGTCGAAGACGCGGTCGAAAATCAACCCGCCGATGATGCCGCCCACGACGCCCACGATTTTGATAATCATCCACGGGTCGGGTTGCGGGCCGCGCGGGTCGGGGTCAGGGCCGGGGCCGGGCCACGGCCACGGCCAACGCCTCCGCCAGGGCGTTCCGCACCACCCGGCGAGCGCCCAGAACAGATACTCCATAAGCGTATCCTCCTTTTCAGGACAGTGAAGCTGTCTTTTTGTGACAGGGAAGCTGTTTTCGTGTGCGAGGCCGTGAGGCCCCTCTTGTGAGAACGAATGCCCCTTTGTTCGGACGTCAAGGCGAGGATTTCGTCGGGCGTTTCGGACGCCCGCGCTGAACGGCATTTGGACGGCTGCAAGATATGGCCGGGCTCGATGGAAGTCAACAGGTATTTCGCCCGCGTCCGCCGAAGCGCAACCCCCCGCCGCTTCAATCAGGTGTGAGCGGCGAGCGTGGCGGCGAGCGAGCGGAAGATGTCGCGCCCGTCGGAGGAGCCGAGGAGGTCTTCGCAGGCGCGCTCCGGGTGCGGCATGAGCCCGAGGACGTTGCGCGCGCGCGAGCAGATGCCCGCAATCGAGGAGCGCGAGCCGTTCGGGTTCGACGCTTCGGAAGTCTCGCCGCCCGCGTCGCAGTAGCGGAAGACGACGCGGTCTTCGCGCTCCAGCTCCGCGAGCGTCGCGTCGTCGCACACGTAGTTCCCCTCGGCGTGCGCGACGGGCAGGTAGAGCACTTCGCCTTCCTTCAGCTCGCTCGTGAAGGGCGTGTCCGATGTTTCGGCGCGGACGTGGACGTGGCGGCAGATGAA
>JAIVJM010000309.1 GCA_020199995.1 Acidobacteriota bacterium
GGGGCGTGCCCGCCACCAACATGGACGGCTCGACGCCCGCCAACCTTCTCGGCTATAACCTCTACCGCGCCGCGCGCGCGCAGAACGAGCCGGCCCAGACCCCGCTCAACAATTCGCCCCTCACTACGAACAGATTCTCCGACCAAACCTTCAATTTCGGCGAAGAGTACGTCTACGTCGTGCGCGCCGTCTCGCTCGGCACCGGCGGCACGCCCGTCGAGAGCCTCAACTCGAACGCCATCCTCGTCACACCTCTGGACACTTTCCCACCGTCCGCTCCGGCCACGCCCACGGCGGCGGCTTCCCTGACGCCCCTGCGCGTCTCGGTCTTCTTCGCCGTTAACCCCGAGAGAGACGTCCGTGGCTACAACGTCTTTCGCTCCGAAGACCCGAACCTCCCGAAGGAACGCTGGACGAAGCTCAACCGAAACCTCCTCGAACGCAACACATTTCAGGACGACGACGTGCGTCGCGGGACGAAATATTTTTACTATGTGACCGCCGTCGATGAGGCCGGCAACGTGAGCAGCCCCTCGGAGGTGACCTCAGACGCCGTCCCCTAAATTGCCATGAAAATCTGCCGCTTCATCGAACCGCAAACGGGCCGCGCGCGCGTCGGCCTCCTCGAAGGCGCGCTCGTTTACTCAGTCCCTCCAGACACGCCCCCGGAGAATTATCAACACGCCGCACACGAACGCCCTCTCGCGCTCGACGTTCTCAGACTCCTCCCTCCGGTCGTGCCGTCGAAGATCGTCTGCGTCGGACGCAACTATCGAGAACACGCAGCCGAACTCGGCAACCCGATGCCTGCCGAGCCCCTCCTCTTCCTTAAACCGCCATCCTCAATAATCGGGCATGGAGACTCTATTGAACTGCCGAGGATTTCTGAGAGAGTAGAGCATGAAGGAGAACTTGCCGTCGTTATCGGACGCCGGGCGAGGCGGATCGGTGCTGGCGTTGACCCGCTCTCATACGTTCTCGGTTACACCTGTCTGAACGACGTCACAGCGCGCGACCTCCAACGCAGGGACGTGCAGTTCACCCGCGGCAAATCCTTCGACACCTTCTGCCCCGTCGGCCCCTTCGTCGTGGGCGGGCTCGACCCGCTCGACCTTTATCTCGAGACTCGCGTGAATGGCGAAGTGAGGCAGAAGGCGCGTACCTCAGCGTTGGCCTTCAACGTCCCGCTCCTTCTCCGCTACATTTCAAACATCATGACGCTCGAGCCGGGCGACATCATTGCCACGGGGACGCCGGCGGGGGTCGGCCCTCTGCTACCGGGGGATGTAGTCGAAGTGGAAGTCGAAGGCGTGGGCACACTTCTGAACAAAGTCAGCGCGGAGCCCTGATCAACACCCCGCCGGAAATTCATCTGAGAGTTACAGATCGGTGTCGAGGGTCTGGAAGAAGAGTTGCGGTCTGAGGACATCTGAAATGAAAGACTCTCTCGTCACGGTTCATTCGCGAAGTTACGACGGGCGCATCAAACGTAGCTGGCGCGCGCGCCTCTCCCGCCGTGAAGATTCTCTGATTGTCCTCGAAGGCGTCTTCGAAGAGGAAATCCGCCACGCGCTCCTCGGAACCATCGTCAAGGGAACGCTCAGCACGGAATTTTATTGGACGGATCGCTGGTACAGCGTCTTCCGCTTTCGAGAGCCTGATGGCGCTCTGCGTAACTTCTACGGCAACATCAACACGCCCGCGACTCTCTCGGAGGGCGTCCTCAACTTCAAAGACCTCGACATAGATGTCCTCTTGACACCCGATTTTTCTTATCGGATTCTCGACGAGGAGGAGTTCGAACTGCACTCAACACAGTCGGACTATCCACCTCGATTCGGCCCTCGGGTTTATCAGGCGCTCGCCGATTTGCTCACCCTGATCGAACGGCGAGAGTTCCCTTTTGACGAAGACTAGCTCGGCCCAACCTCTTTATATACTGAGTTTGCATAGAGTGAGAAGAGAAATCACTTTGACCGGGAAGCCCCAACGCAAATCTTCTCCCAGACTGACCTCTCTGGCCCGCGTGCTTTTCGTATTCGGCGTGGCCGCTTCATCCTACGCGCGCCGTCAGCGCCGCCCCCTCTCTCTCTGAACGCGTGTGATTTTCTTCGCCGCTTCACAGATCCTCTATGGTGACGGCCCGGACACGCCACATTGATTCCTTCAATCTCTCTCTCTCAAACTTTACCTCCCGGCAATTTTCTCTGCGGAGTCTGACTCCCTTTGCAGATTTTACTCGAGTGGCCATGCTTGATTGCCCTGACGATACCACTGACCGGCGCGGTTTACCCGGCGCGCTCATGTCTGAACGGAAAAATCGCCGGAAGGAACGTCACCGAAGCGCTTTCCTCTTAATTTCCCGCCTTCGTCTTCGCCGCAGGGGCGATTGCGCGCGCGCAAGCCGAGCGCCACGTCAGCTCAGACACGGATGTCGTCGCGCCGACGTTTCATGTGTTACCTTTCAGGCTTTCCCTGAAGCTTCAGACAAACAATTCGTACCCGTATACAAATTTTCTTGATTCATCCATAATGCAGCCACACACATAAAAAGCCTATGAAACCCGAACCGAGCCAAGTCCATCTCTCAAAACTTGAACAACTACTTGAACGTCAGCGCCGCGCCGCTCTGGGGGGCGGAGCCGCACGCGTCTCCCGACAACACGAGACCGGCAAGTTGACCGCACGCGAGCGCGTCGAGTTCTTTCTGGACGAAGGGACGTTCGCGGAGTTCGACCAGCTCGTCCAACACCGTTCCAGAGATTTCGGGCTCGACGAACAACAGTTCCCCGGTGACGGCGTAATCACCGGGCACGGCCTCGTCGAGGGACGTCGAGTCTTCCTCTTCGCGCAGGACTTCACGGTCTTCGGGGGCTCGCTTTCGGAGACTCACGCCGAGAAGATTTGCAAGGTTATGGATCTGGCGTTAAAGGTCGGCGCTCCCGTCGTCGGTCTCAACGATTCGGGCGGCGCGCGCATCCAGGAGGGCGTCGTCAGCCTCGGCGGCTATGCGGACATCTTTCTGCGCAACACGCTCGCCTCGGGCGTCATCCCGCAGATCAGCTGCATCATGGGGCCGTGCGCGGGCGGAGCCGTCTATAGTCCCGCCATCACTGACTTCAACGTGATGGTGAAGAACACTTCCTACATGTTCATTACCGGTCCGGATGTCATCCGGACGGTGACACACGAGGACGTCTCGAAGGAAGATTTGGGCGGCGCCGATACACACAACCGCATCTCCGGCGTCGCGCATTTCGCCGCCGATTCAGACGAACACGCTCTTCTGCTCGTCCGAGAACTCCTCTCTTTTATCCCCTCGAACAATACGGAAGACCCGCCGCGCGTCGCCACCTCGGACTCGCCCGAGAGGAAGGAGGTAAGCCTCGACACGCTCGTTCCCGAAGCCTCGAACCAGCCCTACGATATCCGCGACGCGATCCATTCGGTCTTCGACGAGAGATATTTTTTTGAGGTTCACGCGCACTATGCCCCCAACATCGTCGTCGGCTTCGCGCGGCTCGACGGTCGGAGCGTCGGCATCGTCGCCAACCAGCCCGCTTATCTCGCCGGCGTGCTCGACATCGACGCCTCGGTCAAGGCCGCACGTTTCGTGCGTTTCTGCGACTGCTTCAATATCCCCCTCATCGTCTTCGAGGACGTGCCCGGATTCTTGCCCGGTGTCCGACAGGAACACGGCGGCATTATCCGGCACGGCGCAAAACTCCTCTACGCCTTCGCCGAAGCCACTGTCCCAAAGATCACCGTCATTACGCGCAAAGCTTACGGAGGGGCCTACTGCGTGATGGCCTCTAAACACATCCGTACCGACATTAACTTCGCTTGGCCGACCGCTGAGATCGCCGTTATGGGCGCGGAAGGGGCCGTCGGAGTTCTCTACCGG
>JAIVJM010000027.1:0-14750 GCA_020199995.1 Acidobacteriota bacterium
GGCATCTCAAGGCTAACGCTCCGTGGCGGTACAAACACTCGAACATTTATGACTCGCCGGAAGTGGCTCAAGCGGTCGCTGCCCTGGCGAGCACGTTGAATCTAAAGGCAGCATGAGTGTCCCAATCTTGTAAGTTCTGATTTAGCGAGAACTTCATCGAAGAGCTAATTGCTAAATAGCTTCATCGGGGAGATTAATTATGGCAGCCCCGGCCTAACAACGGCATGCACCCGACCGCGAATAGCGCGGCTTTCATCCGCGAGACGCCCGCAAATCAAAGTATGTGCGCGGTGGGTGATGCCGAGCGTTAGGCTGCTATCGAGAAAATGAAAATGCCGGTGATTCAAAAATCTTTGCGTCAATTCTACTGCTTAGTAATCGTATTCACACTGTTTCAGAAAAGCTTGATGCCGGAGGAAATCACTGACGAGGTAGCCCAATTAGATGATGAAGAGCCGGATTTCACCCGTATCCGCTGCCCGTTATGCCAATGGCAGCCGAATGCATTTAGCCTTTGGTATTGCGGTGATTGTGGATATCCAGAGTACTTCTTTAATGGTTGCGGTATGGCTTGGAATACATTTAACACGCATGGCCTATGTCCCGGTTGTGGGCATCAATGGCGCTGGACATCTTGCTTGCAATGTGATGGATGGTCTATACACGAAGAGTGGTACACGAATGATAACAGGAAGAATCACGCACGCTAATGCCGCAGCCTAACAACTCATTCAACCGGAGCAGAAATAGCGCGGCTTTCATTCGCAAGATTGGATGCTTGATTCATTGTCTCCCGCCCGGTTAGATACCGTGTTAAGTGTCAAGCATTTTGTGCGTGAAGCGGATCATAAGGCTTGCCACTCTTCAATACTCCGAAAGCAAGATGAATGAGCTTGCGCATCACCGCCCCGATGATCTGCATCTCGCACTTGCCTCTCTTCAAGCCTCAATTCGGGCTCGGCTTCACCAACGCCATCGTCGAGTTGAATGTTGACGGCACAAACGCGCTTAAGTCAACATACAAATTCGGGCGTTAGGCGGCGCCTCGCGATCAAGCTGGAGGCAACGGAAAACATCCGCTGCGCGGCGTCCGCTGCAACCTGTCGTTCGGCGGCACCTCAGCAGGCTCGCCTGCCGGGGTTCCACTCTTCAACGGTACGTCTTCCCTTTGTGCTTGAGCCAGCCGCCGGGATGTCGCCCGCCGGGGTCGTGGTGTGTCCAATGAATGACGCCCCCTTGTGGGTTCCAGTCATACTCTCCCCGGAAAGCCACCTGTCCTCCCTTTCGCAGGCCGGGTATTCGCGGCGCGACATCTACGTTGTGGGCGATGAGCAGGGTCTGCCCCGAGCCAAGTTTCAGAATGAACCGCTGATGCCTGCTTCCATCGTTATCGTCAGGAAGAATTCGCATGACCACGCCCCGACCTTCGACTGGAAGGTTGCTGGTGTGCTGTTCGAAGGCGCGACGCAGGACCCGGTCGCTTTCGGAGCGAGGCCCGCTCTGTGCGCGCGCCGGCTGCGGCGAGCAGCCGAGAACGCTAACCCCGAGTAGAGCGAAGACGAGAGTCAGAGATCGCATTGTTCACCTTTCGCCAAGCGCCGCCGATTGTACGTGCGCAATGTTCCCGATCATAGCCCCGTGCCCGGAGCCGCCTAACGCCCGGCATCACCCGTCCGCCCCTTTGAAGATTTGTGAGAGCCGTCGTGTCGCGGGTCGGGTGCATGCCGTTGTCAGACGCGGCGTTGCAGAAGCGAGCACTGGATTATTCTTCGTCGTCCTCTCACACGCCGGCCTTGAATATATCTTCAATCGGCCCTCTCCCGGCCAGCTTCTTTGCGGCGGCCACATGATTAGGGACGTGAGCTAAGAACCGGATGATAATAACCCGAATTTCATCGTCGCTGAATGCCTCGGGCTGCTCGTAGAGCTCGGAGCAGGTCGTCAGCGTTGTGGTCCCAATCTGGCAGAACGCCCGACGCCGCACTCCACTCGCTTTCGGTCGGAGGCCGAGGACGGCATGACAATACGGGCTTCGCCTGCAATTTTGGCAGACAAATCGGCATGTGGCTTAAGTGGCCGGCGACCACCCGGCCTCGACGCACGCGCCCCCGCACGGATATTCAAGCATTTTTGGCCGGGCGGCGCCGGCGCGGAGAGTGGCACACGTCTTGAATATAGACGTCGGTGCAAGGCGCTGGTACTTGCCCCCTCCGGAACCCGGAAGGGTTTCGCAACCTCGTTGACCCTAAAACCATTCTCCGCCCCAGTCATAACGTAAGTGAGCGGATGGACGGAGGGGGCGGCAGCGAATAGCCGCCGCCCCCTTGTTCCAGAGTCCTTTACAGACCTGTCTCCGGGGCCGTGCGAGCCGGCGGCCCCTCGTTGAGTCGAAATACGTATGTTGACTTTCAACGAACCGTCGCGGGCCGCGCAAGCGGCCCGCGACGGAGGCAGACATCTTGCGCGTCGGAGGCTTGTCGCGAGCCCTGACTTCACCCTAACGGAGACTGCCCCGACATGAGCAAAGAGTCACTGACGAAAATATCTAACATCAATATCATCGTGCACCCGACCTTACAGCGTACCGAGACGCGGATCGTGAGCCGTCAAAACGCGTCCGAACTCCCCCCCGAAGTGAGGGACGACGTGACCTTCCCGTGCATCGTCACTGGGGGCCTCGGGATGACGAAAAGTACGCTCACGCTGATGGTGGCGCAGGCACTCTCGGAGTATCTCGACGCGCGCGCGGAAAGAGATAGCGCCGGCGCCAGTGTCTAATCCCGCGGGCGCCGCCCCCCCCGGCTCAAGCGGTGTGACGACTCACGTCTCTCTTCGCCTCACTCTTGCCCCTCGACGTTCCGCTTCGCACTTCGACATTCGTCCGACCCGGGTGAATGTCGGGTGAGAGTTAACCGCGGAGACGAAGAGGCCCGGCTGGAAGCTTCCAGCCGGGCCTCTTCGTCTCCGCGATTATTCAATGGCCCCGTCTGTTCAGCATAGACTCTCTACGGCCAGCTCTCACCGCAACCGCCCAACGCCGCGATTCACCCGGCGCGCGCACAATGAAACAACCATCCAAATCTTGCGGATGAAAGCTGCGCTCTTCGCGGTCGGGTGCATGCCGTTATTAGGCGCTATACGGGATGCCCCCACTCAGCGATCACCGCGGCTATTAGGAGAAGGAAGCCGATGCCAAAAGGGACGAAAGGAAGCCACGCGGGGCGCGACGGGCCGAAGAGTATAATTAAGAGGGCGATCATGGCTAAGGCGAAGAAGCCGACGAAATAGTAGAAACCCTTTCTCCGCCCGCGCGCTATTAAGACGGGCGGGCGGTGTGTCGGCGCGACACGACCCGTCGCGTCGAAGGACGTCAGGTACTCATGCAAAGAGTTGATCAGCGTCGCGTCGTCGTCCTCCTGTAGATAAATATTTCGCTCCTTAAAAAAGAGCGTGTGCCCCCCGTGATACGGCAGGAAGGCCCTCCCCGCGTAAGTCAGTTTAGCGCCGGGCGTGAAATTATTCTGGTGGTAATCTGTGAATGGCCTGGTCACCATGTAGATGACGCCTTCTTCGAGAGTATGGATGCTCAGCATTTATTTTCCGCCGAAGGATGAGAAACATTGCGCCTAACGCCCGGCTTCAGCGGCGAGCGCTCATTCAACTTAGATGAGAAGGTCGCTGATACGCGAGTCCGCTGCAAGCCGTTGGTAGGCGGCGCGGCGCGAGTCAATCAAACCAAAAGTATTTCCAATGTGGGCCTGAGGCGTTATGGACGCTATGCCATCCCTGCCGTGCTTCCAGCTCTTCTGATGCCCCCGTAAGAATCCACGCGGCGTGACTCATTATGAGATGCTCGTCAAGCTTGTTGTACATCACGATCTCTCTGATACCGAAATCGAACAGGAATGTAGGCTGCTCAAAGAACAAATTGTATGCATCTCCGTTAGGCGCGTAATGAAATTGCTCGATGCCGACAACAGACGGATGGTAGTCTTTGTTAACGGCCTGCAGAAAACTCGGATAACGTCCGTGCGCAGCACGGTACTCCTCGATGTCACCAATCAATTCTGCGCTCTGCGCGATTGCGCGGTTTCTGCTGAACTCCGTCGCGGGAGCGGCAAGCGTTATTTGAAAGATGAGTACGACACTAGGTACGAAAACGAGATAAAGCGGCGCGGGATGGAAGTCCTCGGCTTCCGCCTTTTTCAACAACTTCAATCTCGGTATAAGTCTTGAGACGATATAAAACCACAGAGCGAGTGTAAGAAAACCCAAAGAAAGGCTGATGCCCATAAACGCGCCGAGAGAAACGGCAATTGCGACAATAGAAAACGCGACCACGGAAGCGAGCGCGAAGTAGTATCCTCGTGCTTTTGTTGCGAGATTCATCTTTCTGCGCGCTCGGTTCCGTAATTCATATGCTAGCCACGAGACCCCTACCGGAACGAGCAGCAGTCCGACCATTCCAAACGTCTGAGCCATCGCCGATAGCGGCACCGCTAAGCCGTCATACTCTCCGGGGAGGAATGGATAGAACGTACACAAAACGATCAACATTATTAACCCGCCCATTCGGACAAGATGTAAAGTCAATTCGTTAGCTCCTATCTTCATCGGCAAAGCGTGCGTAGTCCGATTGTCTGCTGGAACAATGAAAAGCCCCCTAACATGAATTATACGCCGATTTCGCCGTATAACCCGCTTCATATATCAAGACGAGTTTTCATTATCGTGGTAAATAAGGTGAAAAGTTTTGGAAGGGCGCGGGAATCGCCGGGCATGGCTTTTATATTTCGGGAGTTGGTGCAAAAGATTGCCGGGTGGCGCGTGGAAAGGGTGGCGACTTTTGCATCGGAATGAGTAAATTGCTAAATTCTGTCGGTAAAATTAGTTCATAAAAGCAGTGCGGGAGCACTCCGATTTCAAAGGGGGCGGGGAGTATGTCGAGAGCAAGTCAACGCCTGAAGGTTCTGTCGCTGTTCGTGGCCGTGCTGCTCGTCCCGGTCGCCGGGTGCAGGCGGGGTGAGACTTATACGCTGCCGCCTCCGCCGCCCGCTTTGTCCGGCGGGGCCGCCGTGCCTTCGGTGGAGCGAAACTCGTATGCGGACGTGGTGGCGCGCGTCGCGCCGGCGGTCGTGACGGTGCGCTCGGAGCGCGTCGGGCGCGCGCCGCAGCAGCACCCGTTTATGGACGACCCTTTCTTCCGAGACTTCTTCGGACAGCGCGCGCCGCAGGGGCCGCAGCAGCCGCCGCGCCAGCAAATCCAGCGCGGCCTCGGCTCCGGCGTCATCATCAGCCCGGACGGCTACATCGTGACGAATCATCACGTCGTTGACGGCGCGGAGGAGATTAAAGTCGAACTCACCGACCGTCGCACCTTCGACGCCAAGGTCGTCGGCTCCGACCAGCCGAGCGATCTGGCGGTGCTCAAAATAGACGCGAAGGAATTGCCGGTGCTCACGCTCGGCGACTCCGACCAAGTGAGAGTCGGCGACATCGCGCTCGCCATCGGCAACCCGCTCGGCGTTGGGCAGACCGTCACTTCCGGCATCATCAGCGCGAAGGGGCGGCAGACGGGGCTCTCCGACGGGAGCTTCGAGGACTTCCTCCAGACCGACGCGGCCATCAATCAGGGCAACTCGGGCGGCGCGCTTGTGAGCGCGGGCGGCGCGCTGATCGGCATCAACTCGCAGATCCTCTCGCCGTCGGGAGGGAACATCGGCATCGGCTTCGCCATCCCCTCGAACATGGCGCGCATGGTCGTCGAGCAGCTTATCGGCAAGGGCTCGGTGCGGCGCGGGCAGCTCGGCGTCGTGGTGCAGGCGGTGACGGCGGACATCGCCGCGAGCCTCGGTCTCAAGGAGGCGCGCGGCGTCATCGTCAGCTCAGTGCAGGAGGGGAGCGCCGCCGCGCGCGCGGGACTCCGTCAGGGCGACGTCATCACGGCGATTAACGGCAACTCGGTCAACGAGCCCAACACGCTCCGCAACACGGTGGCGGGCACCGCGCCGGGCAGCGAGGTCGCGCTCAAGGTCTTGCGCGAGGGGCGCGAGCAGGAGGTGAAAGTCGCGCTCGGCGAGCTGGCCGCGGGCGCGCCGAAGGAAGGCGGGCGAGAGGATTCGGGCGGCGAAGAGGGCGGCGAGCGCGGCAAGTTGGGCGTCGGCCTCACGCCGCTGACGCCCGAGATAGCCGGGCGTCTTGAGTTGCCCGAAGGCGCGTCGGGGCTGGTCGTGACGAGCGTTGATCCGACGGGGCCGGCGGCAGAGGCAGGGCTCCGGCAGGGCGACCTCATCGAGCAGGCGAACCGCAAGCCCGTGCGCGCAATCGAAGACCTCCGCTCGGCTCTCAAGGAGGCGGGCGAACGGCCCATCCTGCTGCTCGTCAACCGCCCGCGCACCGGGACGATCTTCGTCACCGTGCGCCCGCGCGGGTGAGACGGAACGGAAGATTTGCCACAGAGAGACACCGCAGACACAGAGAAGATAAAAGGAAGAAGGAACTTTTGTTTGAGGGAGCGTTGAGTAATTTCTTTAACCTTGCCGCTTCGTCTGGAAGGGCTTTATCTTTCAACTCTCCCTCAACACATCGTCCTTCTTCTTCTCTCTGCCTGCGGTGTCTCTGTGGCAAACCCTGAATCGCTTCTGACACCTATGGCCGCGCGGGTTTGAAGGCGCGCGAAAGGGGCCGCGATGCTGAACACGTTCTATCTTTTCGAGGAGCACACGCGCGCCTTTTTGCGAGCGCCGGGCGAGAGCGGCATCGAGGGCTCGGTCGTCGTCGTCGTGCAGTGGCTGAAGCTGATTATCGAGACGACCGGCGCGCTCATCATCGGCCTCGGCGTCGTCCACGCCGCCTACCTTTTAACGCGCACGCTCGTCCCGCCGCGCGCCGAAAGCTTCACGCGCGTCCGTTTGACGCTGGCGCGCTACCTCGCCCTCGCGCTTGAGTTTCAACTGGGCGCAGACATCCTGACCACCGCCGTCGCGCCCACGTGGGATCAGATCGGCAAGCTCGGGGCCATCGCCGTCATCCGCACCGCGCTCAACTTTTTCCTGATCCGCGAGATGCGCGACGAGAGGGCCGTGACCGAAGGCGAAGCGAAAGGCGTCGCCCATTCGCCCGAAGCCGTCTCGGAGTAGAGGCCGCTTCGATTCTTCTCGACGCGCAGGCCGGAGAGAACCAATAAGCTGATGACTTCCCAACCCTTGAAACTAAAAGTCTGCATCGCCGGTGCGACCGGATGGGTGGGGAAGCCGCTCTGTCTGGCCGTGTCCGCGGCGGATGATTTAAGCCTCGTCGGTGCCGTCTCTCGCAGTCACGCGGGTCAGAGCCTGAAGCATGCCGTCGGCGATTCAACTCTTGATTTGACTATCAGCGCGTCGGTCGCGGAAGCCCTCGACACGCCGACCGACGTTTTAGTTGATTACACGAAGGCTGACGCGGTGAAGGCCAACGTCTTGACGGCGATCCGCGGAGGGGCCCACGTCATCATCGGCACTTCGGGGTTGACGGGTGAAGATTTTACCGAAATCAATGAGGCCGCCCTTGAGCATAAAGTCGGCGTCATCGCCGCCGGCAATTTCGCCCTCACCGCGGTGTTGTTGCAGCGCTTCGCCTGTCAGGCAGCGAAGTATCTCGGGCATTGGGAGATTATTGATTACGCCTCGGACACGAAGGAGGACGCGCCGAGCGGGACGGCGCGCGAGCTGGCGTTTCGACTCTCGGAAGTCGGACGTCCGGAAGTCACTCACCCCGTCGAGGAGACGATTGGAGAGAAAGAGAGCCGCGGCGCGACCCTCGACGGGAGTCAGATTCACTCGCTTCGCCTGCCGGGTTACGTCATCAGTGTCGAAGCAATCTTCGGCGCGAAGGATGAGCGTCTGACGATCCGGCATGATGCCGGGAGCGGGGCGGAGCCGTACATTCAGGGCACGCTTTTAGCGATTCGTCAGGTCAGGAATTATGTCGGACTGGTGAGAGGCTTAGATAAAATCATCGAGTAAGGCGCGCCGCCGCACCTCACGACGGGCGCGCTGTCGGGTGCCTCATGACGTTGCTTTCCAAAGCTCAGACCCGGCGCGCCCTCATCCTTATCGCTTCCGAGTTATCGCCGCCCCTTCAAATTTTGCGACGCGGCCCTCTTCGCCGACCGCCCAGCCAGCCGCCCCCTTAAAGCTCGCACTGTGAAAGCCCTCCACGCCGAGACCGCGCCAGCTCCTCCCGCCGTCCGTCGAGTAGTCAGTCCCCGAAGGGCCGACGGCGACGAGCGCGTGTGTGCGCCTGCCGGCCACGTAAGCGACGCACGACCTGTAGCCGCCGGGTCGTCGTGCGCCTCTCACCGGTAGCCACGTCCGTCCGCCGTCGCGCGTCAGGGCCACGTTCTCCTTCGACGCTTTCTCCTGCGCGTAATCACCGCCCACCACGACGCCGCGCCTCGCGTCAGTGAAGGCGACGGAGAAGACGCCCGCCGTCTTGCCGCTTGCGAGCGGCACGCCGGAGACCTTCCACGTGCGGCCCGCGTCCGTCGAGCGGAAGACGCGCGGCCCCTGCGGCCCGCCCGTCCCGAACCACGCGTGGCGCTTCCCACGGACGGTGATGCAGGTTCCGCTCGCGGCAAACGCGCCCTCGCCGGGCAGCGCCTCGGGAACGGCGGCGGCGGGCACTTCCTCCCACGTCGCGCCGCCGTCCGAAGTCCTGATGACGAGGAAGCGCCCGCCCACGGGGTCGCTCACGGCGACGCCGTGGTCTCTGTCCCAGAAGGCCATCGCGTCGAAGAAGGCCGCGGGCCGCGTGCTCTTGAACTGCAAGACCCAGTGCCGCCCGCCGTCGGTCGTCTTGTAGATTCTCGAACGCTCGCCCTCGCCGATGGAGAGCAGGTAGGCGGTCTCCGCGTCGAACGCGTCAACGTCGCGGAAGTCGAGGTCGGACGCGCTGGGCACAGTTCCCGCCACCCACGTCCTGCCGCCGTCGGTCGTGCGCGCGTAAGTGCCCTTGTCGCCGCTCGCCCACGCCACACGCGGGCTGACCGCGCTCACGCCGCGCAGGCGCACCGTAGTCCCCGCGGACTGCGCGGCCCACTGCGCGCGCGCGGCCACGGCGGAAACAGAAAGCAGGAGTGCGATGATGAAGAGCCTTGCGGTGCGGTTCATGGGTTGAAAGCTTATCTCAAAAAACGTCTGAGGTCAGGCCGGCGGCGCGTCGCGGGTGAGCCGCGCCCGGAAACTCTTCAATCCGTTCAACGTCCCCCACGCGTATAAGTTATACTCAGCGAACATCCCCTTTGACGACAGCGACAGCGGGCAGGGCGTTCGGCCCTGCGGAGGAGACGGGCGGCTTATGAGTTCTGAGCAGAACAGCGAAGTGGCGACGCTCGGCGGTGGTTGCTTCTGGTGCCTTGAGGCGGTCTTCGACGACCTGCGCGGCGTCGCGAGCGTCGAGTCGGGCTACGCCGGCGGCCACGCCGCAGACCCTTCCTATGAGGAGGTCTGCGCGGGAACCACCGGGCACGCCGAGGTGGTGCGTGTGACGTTCGACCCGCGGGCCGTCTCTTTCAAGGAAATTCTCGAAGTCTTCTTTACCGTCCACGACCCGACGACGCTCAACCGTCAGGGCGCTGACGTCGGCACGCAGTACCGCTCGGCGCTCTTCTATCACACGCCGGAGCAGAAGGAGGTCGCCGCGCGAACCATCGCCGAGCTCGACGCGGCGAAGATTTGGGACGCGCCCATCGTCACCGAAGTCGTTCCCTTCGAGCGCTTCTACGAGGCCGAGGATTATCACCAGCAGTACTACCTGCGGAACCCGAATCAGGGGTACTGCCGCATGGTGGTCGCCCCCAAAGTCTCCAAGTTCCGCCAGCACTTCCTCGAAAAGCTCAAGAAGTAAAAGCCGTCAATCGTCAATCGTCAATCGTGATAAGAGAAAACCCGTTCTTGCTCATCACGATTGACGATTGACGGCCTTTCTCATTTCTGCCCGCGCACGGCCTTGAGTTCCCTGATAAATTCGCTGGCCGCGTCCTCGGCCCAGAGCACTTTGCTGCCCCTCCACAGGATGCGCGGCGACTGCGGCGAGTCGGGGGGCTGGTTGAGGACGACGTACATCTCGCCGTAGGGGTAATACCGCCCGAGCACGCGCTTGTATTCCAGCAGGTTGAAGACGAGGATGTATTCGGCGTCGCCCACTTCCTGCGAGGCGCTCATCCCCCCGTACTTTTTCATGTAGTCGTTAAGCTTCTGCGCGATGGGGTTGAAGGCGAAACGGTGCCGCCGTTTGGTCTGCGGGTCGGCCCCATAAGCCTCCCTGACCAGAGCCTTGCCGGGGTCTCGCGCGTCCACCACGAGGCTGCGTGTGACGAGCAGCATGACACGCCGCAACGATTTCAGCTCCGCCAGAGAGCCTTCCGTCACGGCGGCGGCTGCTTCGGCGCGGCCCCGCATCTCCTGCGCGCCCGCGCGCGGCGCTCCGCACAGCGGCAGGAGCAGCGCGGCGGACAGCAGGGCTTTCGCGGCGCGGGCTGGGAGTCTCTCGCTCATGCCCCGGATTATAATTCCAAGACGGCCCCGGCTGAAAACTTTCCGCGCGCCCCGCGCGCCGTGAATCGGAGTCCAGAATTTGGTATCGCGCCCGGAGCCCTTCACATCCTCTCAGGCTCGTCTCGTCACATTTCTATATGCCGCGCCCCGCTTCCTGCTCTAACTTCACGCCCGTCGCCCGCCGGAGCGGGCGGCTCGGGTGCCCACCTGAGAACAGTTTTCAAACAGACAAGGAGCGCGTGATGAAGAAATTGACGGTTCGCACCGCACTCGTGCTGGCGCTGCTGTGCGCCACCTCAGGGAGCATCGCCTCAGCCAAAGTGAAGAGCAAAAGCCTGACCTTCGGGACGGACTTCTGGGTCGGCAACACGCTGGTCAAAAAGGGGACTTACAAGATCGTCTTCGACGACCAGACAAACGAGATCAGCATCGTGGACAAGACGACGACCGTCGCCAAAGTGCCCGCGCAGGTCAAGAAGCGCGAGAACAACAAACGCGCCTGGGACGTCTCGCTCGTGACCGTGGGCGACCGCATGACGCTCGTGAGCCTCGCCTTCCCCGAGACCGCCCAGACCCTTGTGGTCAACGATGCCGCGGGCCTCGCCGAAAAAACTCAGGGCGAAAAAACGACTGTCGAGAAACCGCAGTAAGTCTTCCGCTCGAGGTTCCGAGCCGCCCCGTTGACGAGCACAGAAGATTTCGACCTTGAAGGGATCGCACCTCAAACACGAGTCTGCGACCCTTTCAAGGTCGAAATCTTTTGTTGCATGTTCCGCAGGAGGTAGTAGAAGCTATCCCTAAACCATCAATTTCGCCCTGTTTTTATGGGCATGTCGAGGTTTAGGGATGACTTCTAATCATCTCGGGCGGTTGACACCACTCGGGTCGTTGTGGAATCATGCAACGCGTTGAAGAGGTCACGCATCTTAACGCCTCTCGAATTTGAGAGGTCGTAGTGGTTGGCGTGATGACGTTTGAAAGCTATGACAGGTCGGGCAACGGACGCGACGCCAGTCGCCTCCTATATCTCGGAATCCTGATTTGAAATCCTTTTAAGATGAGCGCCCGGTCGGGCAACGGATGAGCTGAGTAGTTCATCTTATTCCGACGCGCGAATGGCCGAAAAAGGCCAGCTCAAAGTTGAGCATTCAAGCATTGTTTGAATGTTGAATTTTGAGCGTTTTGCTGACGCTTGAAGAACGGAAAAGAGGTCTTTGACAATCGAATAGTGACTTAAAGAGCTGCGTTCTCGCGACAAGTTATCCCCGCGGGGCGCAGCGATAGATGATCTAGGCAAAGAAGCTGTGCAAGCAGCCTGAAAGTAGTGTGAAGTGGAGTCGGATGAGGTTTCAAGTCAGTATCGAGACCGGAGTCCGGCCCGCGAGTAAATTTTACGGTCAAGCTACTAAGGGCGGACGGTGGATGCCTTGGCACATCGAGGCGATGAAGGACGTGGCAAGCTGCGATAAGCCGCGGAGAGGGGCAAGCACCCTGTGACCCGCGGATTTCCGAATGGGGGAACCCACATGAGTACTACTCATGTACTCCGGCCTGAATAAAATAGGGTTTGGAGAGCTAACCCGGGGAAGTGAACCATCTCAGTACCCGGAGGAAAAGAAAACAACAGTGATTCCGTCAGTAGCGGCGAGCGAACGCGGAAAAGCCTAAACCGTTGGGGCATGTCCCCGGCGGGGTCGTGGGATCACACTTAGGGGTTACAAAGGTTCAGGTTAGTCGAACGGTCTGGAAAGTCCGACAATAAAGCGTGATAGTCGCGTAGACGAAAACTTAGAACCCCCCGTTACAAGTGTGACACCCGAGTAACACGGGACACGAGGAATCCTGTGTGAATTTGCCGGGACCATCCGGTAAGGCTAAATACTCCGATGTGACCGATAGTGAACCAGTACCGTGAGGGAAAGGTGAAAAGCACCCCGGTGAGGGGAGTGAAATAGTACCTGAAACCGTCCGCTTACAAGCAGTGGGAGGGCAAGAGTAAGTTCTGCCTGACCGCGTGCCTTTTGCATAATGAGCTGGCTAGTGAATGTCACAGGCAAGGTTAAGTCTTTGATGACGGAGCCGAAGCGAAAGCGAGTGTGAAGAGCGCGTTTAGTCTGTGGTATTCGGACGTGAAGCGAGATGATCTAGGCATGGCCAGGCTGAAGCCGCGGTAACACGCGGTGGAGGGCCGAACCAGTATGGGTTGAAAACCGTTTGGATGAGCTGTGCCTAGGGGTGAAAGGCTAATCAAATCTCGTGATAGCTCGTTCTCGCCGAAATAGCTTTAGGGCTAGCCTCGGATGGATGCCTTCGGTGGTAAAGCACTGAATGGGCTAGGGGCCCCACAGGGTTACCGAACCCAATCAAACTCTGAATGCCGAAGAGTTATATCCGGGAGTCAGACTACGGGTGCTAAGATTCGTGGTCGAGAGGGAAACAGCCCAGACCGACAGCTAAGGTCCCAAAGTCGTGGTTAAGTGGGAAAGGAAGTGAGGAAGCACTGACAGCCAGGAGGTTGGCTTAGAAGCAGCCATCCTTTAAAGAAAGCGTAATAGCTCACTGGTCAAGCGGCCTTGCGCCGACAATACAGCGGGGCTCAAACCACGCACCGAAGCTTCGGATGGAGAGGGGGGTTCTTCGGAACTTCTCTTTACATGGTAGGCGAGCATTCTGTAGCTGCGAAGCGGCACCGAGAGGGCCGTTGGAGCGATCAGAAAAGACTCTGTCAGCATAAGTAGCGATAACGCATGTGAGAACCATGCGCGCCGTAAACCTAAGGTTTCCTGAGTAAAGTTAATCTGCTCAGGGTGAGTCGGCACCTAAGGCGAGGCCGAGAGGCGTAGTCGATGGAAATCCGGTCAAGATTCCGGAACCACTAAGGTGTGCCGTGGGGGGACGCGGTAGGGTAGGGGAGACCGGTGATGGATATCCGGTTGAACGACTATATCCCGTGGCTTTGGCAAATCCGGGCCACACCAAGGGTAAAAGTTGGGACGACAGTACGCCCTGCGAGGGGCGGAACAAAGTCTCTGACCCCAGCCGCCAGGAAAATCCTCGTTCGGCGATACGCCGTCTAGTGACCGTACCGCAAACCGACACAGGTAGGTGGGGTGAGAATCCTCAGGCGCTTGTGAGAACACTCGTTCAGGAACTCGGCAAAATGTACCCGTAACTTCGGGAGAAGGGTAGCCCCACTCCGGTGGGGTCGCAGAGAAATGTCCCAGGCGACTGTTTACTAAAAACACAGGTCTCCGCAAAGTCGTGAAGACGACGTATGGGGGCTGACGCCTGCCCAATGCTGGAAGGTTAAGAGGAGGGGTTAGTGCCCGTCAGGGTGCGAAGCTCCGAATCGAAGCCCCAGTGAATGGCGGCCGTAACTATAACGGTCCTAAGGTAGCGAAATTCCTTGTCGGGTAAGTTCCGACCTGCACGAATGGCGTAACGATCTGGGAGCTGTCTATCGGGGGTAGGGACACTTTCAGGCGGGTAGTTTGACTGGGGCGGTCGCCTCCTAAAGAGTAACGGAGGCGCTCGAAGGTTAGCTCAGGCTGTTTGGAAATCAGCCGTAGAGTGTAAACGCATAAGCTAGCCTGACTGTGAGACAGACAAGTCGAACAGGGACGAAAGTCGGAGTTAGTGATCCGGCGGTTCTGTATGGAAGGGCCGTCGCTCAACGGATAAAAGGTACGCCGGGGATAACAGGCTGATCCTGCCCAAGCGTCCACAGCGACGGCAGGGTTTGGCACCTCGATGTCGGCTCATCGCATCCTGGGGGTGCAGAAGCTCCCAAGGGTTCGGCTGTTCGCCGATTAAAGCGGTACGTGAGCTGGGTTTAGAACGTCGCGAGACAGTTCGGTCCCTATCTGGCGTGGGCGGAGCAGGATTGACGGAGTCTGACCTTAGTACGAGAGGACCGGGTTGGATCGACCTCTAGTGTACGAGTTATCCCGCCAGGGGTACAGCTCGGTAGCTACGTCGAGCACGGATAAACGCTGAATGCATCTAAGCGTGAAGCCGGACCGGAGATTAATCCTGCCAGTGAGACCCGTGGTAGACCACCACGTTGATAGGCTGGGTGTGGAAGCGCAGTAATGTGTTTTAGCTGACCAGTACTAAGTTGGTCCCGAGGCTTGACCGTAAGATTTACCCGCGGGCGAATCAAAAGGCGGTTTGCAAGCTTCTTTGGTAAGTCACTATTCGATTCTCTGAGCTCTC
>JAIVJM010000027.1:14934-16041 GCA_020199995.1 Acidobacteriota bacterium
CGATCTTTGAAAACTAGGTAGAGCGTGTCCAAGTTAAGACTTTGAGGGAGAGTGGTTGGGGCGCGGGATTTATCGCCCGCGTCTTTTGGAAAACTCTCTTAAGAGAGTCATAATCGGATACTTTAACCAGTATGAGATTATGTTGCCAGAGAATCAATAAACTAACGAGAGTTTGATCCTGGCTCAGAATCAACGCTGGCGGCGTGCCTCAGACATGCAAGTCGAACGCGAAAGGTTCCTTCGGGAACCGAGTAGAGTGGCGCACGGGTGAGTAACACGTGAGTAATCTACCCACGGGTGGGGAATAACGTCTCGAAAGAGACGCTAATACCGCATAACGCAGCGGCAGCTTAGGCTGACAGTTGTTAAAGCGGGGGACGGGAGCAATCCCACCTCGCGCCTGTGGAGGAGCTCGCGGCGGATTAGGTAGTTGGTAGGGTAACGGCCTACCAAGCCTGCGATCCGTAGCCGGCCTGAGAGGGCGGTCGGCCACACTGACACTGACACACGGGTCAGACTCCTACGGGAGGCAGCAGTCGGGAATTTTGGGCAATGGGCGAAAGCCTGACCCAGCAACGCCGCGTGAAGGATGAAGCATTTCGGTGTGTAAACTTCATAAGAGTGGGAAGAATAAGCGGGGGATAATACCCTTCGTGATGACGGTACCATTTGTAAGCTCCGGCTAACTCCGTGCCAGCAGCCGCGGTAATACGGGGGGAGCAAGCGTTGTTCGGATTTACTGGGCGTAAAGGGCGCGTAGGCGGCGCGACAAGTCACTTGTGAAATCTCCGGGCTTAACCCGGAGCGGCCAAGTGATACTGTCGTGCTTGAGTGCGGAAGGGGCTACTGGAATTCTCGGTGTAGCGGTGAAATGCGTAGATATCGAGAGGAACACCAGCGGCGAAGGCGGGTAGCTGGGCCGACACTGACGCTGAGGCGCGAAAGCCAGGGGAGCGAACGGGATTAGATACCCCGGTAGTCCTGGCCTTAAACGATGGATGCTTGGTGTCCGGGGTTAGATAGTCCCCGGGTGCCGTCGCTAACGCTTTAAGCATCCCGCCTGGGGAGTACGCACGCAAGTGTGAAACTCAAAGGAATTGACGGGGA
>JAIVJM010000028.1 GCA_020199995.1 Acidobacteriota bacterium
CAAGGGTATCTCAAGTATGGTTTTCCCCGGCACAGACAGTTCACCTCTGAAGTTCGGTTGGGTTGCACTTACCGATGTATCAGAAAGAACCTGTCTGTGCCAATCTCACGTGCTTCGATTTAGGTACTTAGCAGGGTGGTGGGCGATAGAGCGTTGTCGGTCTGATTAAGAAAGGCGGCGGGAGCTTGGGACTCTCGCCGCTTTCCAGTCTCACAAACTTTCGTCTGTAAGGTCGCGTCAACGCCGCGTAACCTTACTAGCCGCGGTTACCCTTAGGGACGCGACTGTGTTCTTCGCCTTTGACCTTCGCGGGTCTCACGTTTCGCTCCCGCACAGGTCGGTTCGGGTCAACCTTTGGTGGTGGCTTCCGCTTCTGCCGATCTGCCGCCTGTCTGGCTGCGTTGCCTGATTTATCACGTGGCATACACTTCCTCCTCTTTTGTTGATGGTGAGATAGGGACGCCGCCCCGTAATGAAAGCGAGAGGTGCGCGGGGCTGGCTGCTTATATCGTGAAAGCGATTGAAGGTCAATAGTGAAAGGGCGGATCGGGATGTGACCGATCCGCCCGTCCCTGATTAACCGCGCCTTGTATCACCCCCTCTTACTTTATAGTCAAGCCTCTAACTTTGTGGTCAGAACGGACTTTGTGTGCAAAGCCACAGGCAATAGCTCCGACGGAGCTGATTGAAAATCGCTTTCTGAATTAATTCAAAACATAAATCGCGGCCCGCCCTTCAAAGGCAGCGTACCGAAAGAAGTCAAAGGGGTTGTCCCTCGACCACGCGTCGGCGCTTCCGGCGCGGCCCACGAAGTTCTTAAGTGTTACTGACACATTGCTTAGAGGTTGCGTGAGGCGAGACGCGGCACGGGCGGATGCGGTCGGCATGGTCATTGCACAGAAGAGCGGCGTCCGCGAGAGAGAAAACGACGGGGAAAGGAAACAGCCATGAAAGAAGTCGCCAGCAACTTGATGCAGCTTTTCGCCATCATCATGCTCATGGTCACGCTCGCCGTTTCGATGACGGCGCTTTCGTTCATGATCGGCTGAGGTTGTCGGACTCTAAAAGAGCACGCACAGAAGACTTGCCCTGTTTCTCTCTCACTTCTTCGGCGGCTCCGCCGCGGTTTTGAAGATCGGCAATCGAGAATAAGTCGCCGATTCGTAGTTTATCCTGAAGTCACCGAAAACATTTGACGCGATCCTGTTTCAGGGCGCGCGGGGAAGCACGCTCGTGCGGAGCGGTGTGTCTCGCGGGCGAGGAAGAGAAGCGGAATGGTCATCGAGGTCACTTCTTTACAAAGACAGCGCCGCCTGCCGCGACTTAAAGGCGCCGCCGCGCGTCTCCGCGAGCTGGCCACACGCGCCGAGCGCCGCAGGCACGTGCTGCGCGCCGCCTCGATAGTTTTAATCGTCCTCACCCTTTCTTTCTTCGGCGCGGTCGCATACCTCTACACACACTATTCGGGCGTCGTTGACGAGCGTTTGGCTTCCGGCTACCTGACGAGCCGCGCGGGGCTCTACGCCGCGCCGCGCGTGCTGCGCGCGGGGCAGAAGATTTCGCGCGAGCGGCTGGCGGAAATCCTCCGCCGCTCGGGCTACGTGGACGCCGAGGCGAGCCGCGTCTGGAGCGGTCGCTTCAAGGTCGAAGGCAACGGCATCGAGATTCGACCGCGTGGGACGGGCGTCGCCGCGCAACCCTTCGAGGTCGTCCGGATCGAATTCGACCGGCGCGGGCAACACATCGCCGCGCTCGCCGGCGACGGCGCGCAGATAGATTCCTATACCTTGGAGCCGGAGCCGCTCACCAACGACGCGACGATGAAGACGGGCGAGCACGGCGCGCTCGCTTACAATGATGTCCCGCCCACACTCGCGCACGCCATCCTCTCGATTGAAGACCGGCGCTTCTTCGAGCACAACGGCCTCGACGTGGTCGGCATCGCGCGTGCTTTGTGGAGTTGGGGCGGCGACGCCGGCCAGCAGGACTTCAAGCAGGGCGGCTCGACCATCACGCAGCAGCTCGTCAAGAACACATACCTGACGCCCGAGCGCACTCTGCGCCGGAAGTTCAACGAGGCCGTTCTGGCGAGCGTCTTGGAGCGACGCCTCTCGAAGGAAGACATCTTCGCGCTCTACTGCAACGAGATTTATCTGGGGCAGCGCGGGAGCGTGGGCGTGCGCGGCGTCGCGCAGGCCGCGCGCGTCTTCTTCGGGAAGGAGCTCAAAGACCTCTCGCTCGCCGAAGCGGCGACCATCGCGGGGATGATTCAGAGCCCCGGACGCTACGCGCCCGACCGCCACCCCGAGTTGGCGAAGACGCGCCGCGACACCGTACTCGCGGCGATGCTGCGCGACGGCCACGTCAGCGAAGAACAGCGAAGCGCCGCCGCCGCCGAACCCGTCCGCGTCGCGGCCTCGGACGGGCGCGACGCGACTGCGCCTTACTTCATTGACTACGTCAACCGCGGCGTCGAGGCGCGCTACAGTGGGGCGACGGTTCCGGAGGAGGGGCGCGCGCTTCGCGTCTACACGACGATTGACCTCGAATTGCAGCGAATGGCCGAAGAGGCCGTCCACACGCAGATCGCGCGGCTCGAAAAAGTTTTCAAGGGCAAGCGGACGCCGCAGGCCGCTCTGGTCGCACTCGACCCGCGCACGGGCGACATTCTGGCGATGGTCGGCGGCAACTCCTACGCCGACTCGCAGCTCAATCGCGCGACTGACGCTCGACGCCAGCCCGGCTCCGTCTTCAAGCCCATCGTCTACGCGGCGGCCATCGAGAGCGGCATCTCACCTTTGAGCACTTCGGCGGACGCGCCGCGCGAATTTCGCTACGACGTGCGCGCGAAGTACAGGCCCGCCAACTACGGCGGCGGCTACTCGATGCGCGACGTGACGCTGCGCGAAGGGCTCGTCCGCTCGCTCAACGTCGTGACCGTGGACGCCGCGCTGCGCACTGGCCTTTCGCGCGTCGCTTCGCTCGCCGAAAGCCTCGGGCTGCCGAAACCGGCACCTTATCCTTCGCTCGCGCTGGGCACGACCGAGACGACGCCGCTCGAAGTCGCCACCGCCTACACCGCCTTCGCCAACGCGGGCCGAGTCGCGCCCCCCTCGGCAATAGCGCGCGTGGACGACGCGGCGCATCCTTCCGCCGGGCTCGACGAAATACAGACGGCGCGGCAGGTCTTGCGGCCCTCGACGAGCTATATGCTGACGGACATGTTGACCGAGGTCATCAATCGCGGGACGGCGCGCGCGGCGCGCGGGACGGCAAAGGGCGTGGCGCTGGCGGGTAAGACGGGCACATCGCGCGACGGCTGGTTCGCGGGCTACACGCCGAACCTCGTCTGCGTCGTCTACGTCGGCTTCGACGACAACGAAGAGCTGGGGCTGACGGGGGCCGAGAGCGCGCTTCCGGTGTGGGCGGAGTTCGTCCGCCGCGCGGTGGAACTGAGGCCCGAACTCGGCGGCGAAGCCTTTGCGCGGCCCGACTCCGTCACGACCGTCGAGATCGACCCGGAGACCGGCGCGCTCGCCACCGACGCTTGCCCGCGACGCGAACGCGTGGCCGTCACGCACGCGCTCGCGCCCGCGCACGAGTGCTACACGCACGGCTCGACCCTCGGCGCACTGGCTTCGCTCGGCGCCGAAGAATTCGACGCCTACGTCTCGTCACAGGCGGTCGAAGCGCGCGCGTCGGCGAACGACTTTGAAGCAGAGCAGCCGCGCACGACTCCAAAGCCGCGCGCCGCCCCGGTCCCGACACGCCTCGACGCTTCCGTCACGCGCACGACGCGCGTCGAGATCAGGCGCGACGGGCGGTCCGGACTGACGAACGAGCTGCGCGTCGCGCAAAAAGGCTCGGACGGTTGGCGCTGAGCCGGGCGGGAAGATTCCAGTCAGAGAGCCATGCGGAAATCTCCCGAGCCGCAGAGCGGCGTAAGAATAGTAGCCCACGGCTCGAGCCGTGGGCTAAATTCTTGCGCGCCTGACGGTGCTCAATCCTTTCGCACTTCGCGGGACTGAAACATCGCGCGGATTTATTCTTCTGCTACGGCGCGTCGCTCGAAGATGACCTGCGCGACGGCGTGCTGCGAGGTGTGAGAGAGCGAGAGATGCGCGTGCGTCGCGCCTGTCTGCTCGAAGAGTTCGAGAGCGTGCCGGTGGAGAAGCAGGAGAGGCTCGCCCGACTCTTTCGAGACGACTTCGACATCATGCCAGCCGAGGCCGCCGCTCCAGCCCGTGCGGAGGGCTTTGAAGGCGGCCTCCTTGGCGGCGAAGCGCGCGGCGTAGTGCTGGGCCGAGGCCCCCGCGCGCGGCTCGCAGTATTCGCGCTCGCGCTCGGTGAAGACGCGCTCGCGGAAGCGGGGCGTGCGCGCCAGCACTTCACGCACGCGCCCGATTTCGATAATGTCTATGCCGATGGAAACGATCACGGATGAACTCGAACTGGGAAGCGCAGATTTCTTCTGGCGCGAAAATGATGACGGCGTGCGCGCCGTGGTGTGCGCGCCGCTCGAACGCGAGGGCTTCGCGAATGCCTTCTCGACGCGCGGCGGCGGCGTCAGCCCTTTCCCCGGCGGCTCGCTCAATCTCGCCGGGTTCGATCAGGACACGGCGGAAAACATCCTCGAGAACCGGCGGCGCTTCTTCAGCCTGCTCGGCGGCGAGTGGACTTTCTCGGGATGCTGGCAGGTCCACGGCGCTCAAGTCCGCGCCGTCCGGAACGAGGCCGCCGCGCGCTCTGAGCGGGAGCACTGCGACGCGCAGGTGACGCGCACGCCGGGCGTGCTTTTGGGCGTCAAGACCGCCGACTGCGTGCCCGTGCTTCTGGCCGATGCGCGGACGGGCGCGTGCGCGGGCGTCCACGCGGGCTGGAAGGGGACGCTGGCCGAAATCGTCCGCCACACGCTAAAGAGGATGCAAGCGGAGTTCGGCGCCGAGGCCGTGGACGTGCGCGCCGCCGTCGGCCCCGCCGCGCGCGCGTGCTGCTACGAGGTCGGCGCGGAAGTCATCGAAGCCTTCCGCGAAAAATTCCCGCGCTCTGCCGACCTCTTCACGCCGACGCGCGAAGGGCACGCGCTCGTCGATCTTCAAAGAGCGAACCGCGAACAGCTCGTCGAAGCGGGCGTCCGCGACGAGCGCATCCACACGCTGCCGCTCTGCACCATCTGCCGCCCCGAACTCTTCTTCTCCTACCGCCGCGAAAAAAAGCTCTACGGTCGCACCGGAAGACTGCTCTCGGTCATTGGGAGAAGCAGTTAGCCGTTAGCTTTCAGCTTTTAGCCGGAGGTCTTTACTGAAAGCTAACAGCTAAGAGCTAACAGCTCTTCATCGTCTTTTGCCGCGCCCGCCGTCGCCGAAGTACCGCTGGTTGATGCGGTTGACGGGATGGCCCGGATCAACGATGGCGATGGGGAGCACGAGTTCGCGCGTGGCGGGCGGGAAGCAGACTGTGTCGGAGCAGCTCTGGAAGCGCACGATGGTGCGAATCCTCGCGACGCCCCGCTCGAAGCTGGCCGGGACGGTGACGTTAAAGCGCATGATGACGCGGCCCTCGTAAACCGCGAGGCGCTCTTCGGGCGTGCCCTCGCCGAAGCGGAACGAGCGCACCTGCGCGCGCGGGTAGGTGACGGCGCTCACTTTCATCCCGCGCGGCGCGTCTATCTTGACCGAAGTCGGGATGGCGAACTTGCCGAGCGGGCGGTTGCCGTTGACGTGCAGCCCATCGGGTATCTCCATCACGATGGCCGCCTGAAAACTGCTCCCCTGATTCGCCGGGTCTACCGAGAAGAAGCCGTTGACATTGATACGTCCCTGCGCCGCCGCCGCCGCGGGCGAAAAAGTCGCGGGCGCGCTCGCCGACATGAAGGCGGTCGGGGCGAGCAGGGTGGCGAAGAGGAGAAACAGTGCTGTGCGTCGGGTATAAACTTTTCGTCTCATGTTTGATCTGACCGGAGTCCTGAAAGCTTGAAATTTAGAGCAATTCTACACGCGGCGGCCCGAAACCAGAAACTCACGCGGCGCGCCGGAGTTACAAGAGATGCGGCGCGGACGATGACGGGTTCGCCCTTGGATTCAGGATATTTGATAGAGTGCGGGCCGGTTGGGCTCGCCGCCGCGCGCCGCGAGCTGGCCGCAGGCGGCGAAGATGTCGCGGCCACGGGGCCGCCGGACAAAGGCGTGGACGCCTTTCGCTTCGAGGACGGCTTTGAAAGACTCGACGCGCTCCTCAGTCGAAGGGCGGTAGGGGAGCGGGTCGGCGGGGTTGTGCGGGATGAGGTTGACCTTCGCGCGCAAGTGGTGGCGGTTGAGGAGCCGCGCCAGTTGTCGCGCGTGCTCGTCCGAGTCGTTGACGCCGTCGAGCATGACGTACTCGAACGTGAAGCGCTCGCCGGGGCGGAGCGACGCCTCGAACTCCTTGCACGCGGCCAGAAGCTCATGAAGCGGCCAGCGCTTGTTGATCGGCATCAGACGGTCGCGCAGTTCGTCGTTGGGCGCGGCGAGCGAGATGGCGAGGTGCGGGCGCTCTGGGATGGTCGCCAGCTCTTTGATTTTCGGCACCACCCCGGCGGTCGAGACCGTGACGCGGTTCGGCACGATGAAGAGCCCCTCGCGGTCGGCCATCACGCCGAGCGCCTTCATCAGCGAATCGAAGGCGAGGAACGGCTCGCCCGCGCCCATCGCGACGAGATTCGTGCCGCGCGGCGTCTTCGCGCCCACGCCGTAGGCGTCGTTTAAGGCGATGACGATCTGCTCGACGATCTCGCCCGCCGTCAGGCTCCGCAGCAGGCCGAGCTTCGCGGTCAGGCAGAAGTCGCACTGGAGCGGGCAGCCCGACTGCGAGGAGAAGCAGACGGTGTCGCGGCGCTCTTCGGGGATGAAGACGGTCTCGACGGGCATCCCGTCCGAAGTCTTCATCAAGTAACGGCGCGTGCCGTCCGCCGCGACGTAGCGCGACTCGACGGTGAGGGTCGAGGCGACGGCTTCTGCGGCGAGCCGCTCGCGGAAAGCCTTCGGCAAATCGGTCATCTCATCGAACGAGCGCAGCCGCCGGCGCTGCACCGCCGAGAATATTTGCCGCCCGCGGTAAGCCGGCTCGCCCATCCCCTCGGCGAAGCGCTCCAGCTCTTCCCGCGAAAGGCCCGTCAGATGTACTGCTTCTTCCGTCACCCCTTTTGATCTCCTCGCTCTTTCCCGTTCCGCCTCTCGCCGAGGTATCGCTCGAACATAATTATCAAAGCATTGAGGCGCTCATCCGTCGCGCGTCCGGCTTCGTTAGCCGCGCGTGCAGTCTCACTTGTCGCGCGGACGCTCTCTTTCAAATCCGTAATCTCGCGCTCGTGAATCTCGGCGATGGAGAGCAGAGAGCGGATGCCCTCTTCGGTACGCGCCCACTTGTCTTCGGAGCGTTGTTGAGTATCGGCCAGAGCATCTACCTTCTCGCCAAGGCGGTCGAGCTTCACGCTGAATTCCGCCTGCTGGTTCACAATAAAATCCATCTGCCGCTGTCTCTCATCGTCGGTCATCGTGTGCTGCCTTTCGTCTTGTGAGCCGAGGGTGAAGGTGAGGTGATTATACCAGCACAGGGAAGCCTGAGCCACGCGCGTGCCGGGAAGGTTGCGGCGTGAATGTCGGAAGGGATGCTGTATAATCCACTCAGGTTTGTAAAGGGTGCTTGGGAATGATGAACACTCGAAGGCAAGCAAAACTCGTGTGGCGCGGGGCGGCGTCGGCGCTGCTTTTTTTGACTGGCTGTGGCGTGAAGTCGGGTGCGTTGCAGACGACGACGGCGCGTCCGGCGGTGCGGCAGGAGGCTGCCGCGCCGCGCCCTTCGAGCGGGTCGCCCTTTCTGGATAAGCTGGTCGAGGCCGCCGTCGAGCGGACGACCCAGCAGGTGCGCTACGATCCCGCGTACTTCTCGATAGGTTACCCCGGCGGCGACGTGCCTCCGGAGGTCGGCGTCTGTACCGACGAGGTCATCCGCTCGTACCGGAAGGTAGGCGTTGACCTCCAGAAGGAGGTGCACGAGGACATGGCGCGCAACTTCCATCTCTACCCGCGCAAGTGGGGCCTGAAGAAGACGGACACGAACATTGATCACCGGCGCGTGCCCAACCTGATGGTCTTCTTCGAGCGGCAGGGGGCGGGCCTCGCCCCGACGGACGACGCGCGCGACTACAAGCCGGGCGACATCGTGACGTGGGATTTGGGCGGGCAGTTGACGCACATCGGCATCGTCGTCAACGTGCCTTCGCCCTCGGACACGAGCCGCCTCATGATCGTCCATAACATCGGCGCGGGGCCGCAGATGGAAGACGTGCTCTTCAACTGGAAAATCACCGGCCATTACCGCTACACCGGGCCGAAGAAAACAGTAAGCAGTAAGCAGTAAGCAGTAAAAGAGTCTCAGAGTTGAAACCTCGAATCTTGAAAGATGAAAACTTAAAGCTGCTCACTGTTTACAGCTCGCCGCGCTAAAATGACGAAGATAAAAGCGGAGTTTGCACAAGGGATCGAGGTTCGCCCGTCGGGGATTGACGGGAAGGGTTGTTTCGCGACCGCGCCGTTTCGCAAGGGGAGGAAGATCGCGGAGCTGACGGGCGAGCGTATCGCGCGCGTCGAGGCGGCGCGACGGATGCGCGGGCGCGAGCGGCTCCACATCTGCGCGATTGACACCTACTGGGGCATTGATGGGAGCCGCGGCGGCAACGGCACGCAGTACGTCAACCACTCGTGCGAGCCGAACAGCTTCGTCCGCATCGTCCGCGGCCACATCATCATCTTCGCGTTGCGCGACATCAGCCCCGGCGAAGAGATCACGCTCGATTACGTCGAGTCATACCACCCGGACACGAAGCGCTGCCGCTGCGGCGCGCCGAAGTGCCGCGGGACGATTAATCTCAAGTTGAAATGAGTGATGACTGGCACACCATGTTGACGCTCGAAGACTACGGCTGGAACGACTCCTTCGCCGAAGAGTTCAAGCCCTTCGCCGCCGAAGGGTTCGAGGCGGGCCGAGTCTCGCTGCAACACAATAAGGTCTACATGCTCTATACGGCGGCGGGGGAGACCTGGGCGGAGGCCACCGGACGCCTGCGCTACCACGCGCGAGAGGCGGGCGACCTGCCCGCGGTCGGCGACTGGGTCGTCATCCGGCGCGTGCCGGAAGAGGACAAGGCGAAAATTTACGAAATCCTCCCGCGCCGCAGCAAGTTCTCGCGCAAGGCTGCGGGCCGAGAGACGCAGGAGCAGATCGTGGCAGCCAACGTGGACACGGTCTTTCTGGTGACGGGCCTCGACAACGACTTCAACCCGCGTCGCATCGAGCGCTATCTCATCATGGCTTGGGAGAGCGGCGCGGAGCCGGTCGTCGTGCTCAACAAGTCAGACCTGATCGAGGACGCGGAAGAGAAGAAGCGCGCAATCGAGCTGGTCGCGCCGGGCGCGCCGGTCGTGCTGCTGAGCGCGAAGCGCGGCGATGGTGTCGGGCAACTTCTGCCCTTCACGGGCCGCGGGCGGACGGTCGCGTTGATGGGCTCGTCCGGCGTCGGCAAGTCAACGCTGGTTAACCTGCTGCTGGGCTCGGACGTGCAGCGGACGCAGGCAGTGCGCGCGGGCGACGAGCGCGGAAAGCACACGACGACGCACCGCGAGCTGTTCGTGATGTCTTCGGGGGGCATCCTCCTCGACACGCCGGGGATGCGCGAGCTGCAACTGCTCGTCAGCGAGCGGGGACTGCGCGAGACCTTCGAGGATATCGAAGAGGTCTCGCTCCGCTGCCGCTTCAGCGACTGCCGCCACGAAAACGAGCCCGGCTGCGCGATCCGCGAGGCGCTCTCGACGGGCGCGCTCGACACCGAGCGTTACCGCAACTACGGCAAGATGCAGGCCGAGATGCGACAGCTCGAAGTGCGTCAGGATCAGCGCAAGTCGCAGGAAGAGAAGTCGCGTGTGAAGCGCATCACCCGCGCTTTCAACAAGATGGACAAGCGGCACTGAGAAGAAAACGCGGAAGTCCGCAAGGCGCGGCGGTGAACAGAAAGACACCTTATGTATTTAAGTTCACCGCCGCGCCTTGCGGACTTCCGTGTTTCTTTGGATTGTTTCTGCAACTTTGCCCGTCCCGCGGCGTGACATCACTTAATCTCCCCGACCGTCGGGCGGTCGGGGCCTGAGCGTGAGGGGGTGTGGCAAGAGTGGCGAAGCGCGTCCCCGCGTCGCGACCGCACGCCCCTCTCACGCGTCAGGGCTTCCGGCGGCAAATCGCGAAATAAAAGTAAGCAGCAAGCAGTGAGCGGTGCGCAGTCAAAGTCGTCTGACCTGACTGCGCACCGCTCACTGCTTACTGCTTACTGTTTACTGCTTACTGTTTACTGCTTACTGCCTCATCTGGCCGCCGCCCGCGCCGCCCGCGGGGGCGGGGCGGCCTTCGGCGTCTATGAAGCTGATGCGGTCGCCGAGTTCTTCAATCGAGCGCAGGCCCTGTTCGATGAGCTTGCGGTCGCCGACGATGACAACAGCCATGCGCGAAGGCGTGATGTAGCGGTTGGCGACGCGGTTGATGTCTTCGAGCGTGACGCCCTGAACGCGCTCGATGTAGGTGTTGAAGTAGGTCTCGGGCAGCCCATAGGTGACGACCGTCTCCATACGGTCGGCGATCTGCCCCGGCGTCTCGAAGCCGCGCGGGAAGCCGCGGATGATGGCCTGCTTCGAGAACTCGAGCTCTCCGGGCGTCACCGGAATCTCGCCGCGGATGCCGCGCAGCTCCTTCATAAACTCGATCACCGACTCCTTCGTCGAAGCCGTCACCACCGGAGCCGAAGCCGTGAAAGGCCCCGAGCCGCGGCGGAAGTCGAAACTGGAGCGCGCGCCGTAGGTGTAGCCCTTGTCCTCGCGCAGGTTCATGTTGATGCGCGAGGTGAACTGCCCGCCGAGCATCGTGTTGAGGACGAGGAGCGGGAAGTAGTCTGGGTTTGAGCGGGGCACGCCGACGTGCCCGATCTGGATGACCGACTGCGCGGAGCCGGGCCGGTCAACGATGTAGATGTTCGTGCGGTCGCGCTCGGCGGGAGCCGCCGAGACGTCCACCGCCGGGACGTGCGCCTTCTCCCAACTGGCGAAGGCGCGTTCGAGCTTCGCGACGACCGTGTCCGCCGTCACGTCGCCGACGACGATGAGCGTCGAGTTGTTCGGGCGGTAGAACGCCTCGTAGAACTTCCGCACGTCTTCGCCTGTGATGGCCGAGAGCGACCCTTCGTCGCCCGTCAGAGGATGCCCGTAAGGGTGGTTGCGCCCGTAGAGCAGCGACGTGTAGACGATGTTCGCGATGCTGTTCGGGTCGTCGCGGCGCTGCTTGAAAGAGCCCATGCGCGAGGCGCGCAGACGATCCAGCTCCTTCTCGGGGAAGGCCGGGTTGGTGACGATGTCGGCGTAGATTTCGAGCGCGCGATCCAGATGGCGCGTCAAGGTCGTCAGGTTCGCAGAGGTCGAGTCCCAACCGGAGCCGACGCTGACGTTCGACCCGATGTGGCCGAGCTGGTCGGAGATTTCGAGCGACGAGCGCGTCTTTGTCCCCTCGTCGAGCATGTCAGCCGTGAGGGTCGCGAGTCCCGCCTTGCCCTCGGGGTCGCCCGCGGCGCCCATCTTCATCACGAGGTTCATGTTGACGACGGGCAGCTCGTGGTGCTCGACGACGAGGACTTCCATCCCGTTCGAGAGCATGCGGCGCTGCGGCGGCGGGAGCTTAAACGTTGGGTTCGGCCCCGGCTTCGGCAGCTTCGAGGAGTCGACAATCTTCTCCGGCTTCTTCGCGGCCTGACCGCCGCCGCCCCTGCCCGGGCCGCGCGGCGAGGTCGCCGGAGCGGCTGAAGCGGGCGGCGCGGCCCCCGCGGGCTGCGAGGCGGCGGCCTCGGTCTTCGACTGCGCCTGCGCCCCGGCGGGCGTATCGGTCGCGGCGCCCGTCCCCGACGCCGTGCCTGAGCGAGGGGTCTGCGAGGCGGCGTTCCCTGCGCCCGCCTGTTGCTGCCCGGCGGTCTGTGCGGGAGCCGGGGCGATGCCTTCGCGCGGGCTCTGCGGCGCAGGCCCGGCGGCGCTCGTGGCCCCTGAGGCGCGCGGCACGACCGTCACGATGAGCCGCTTATCCGTCAGGTAGGATGTCGCCGCGCGGTGCACGTCCGCGGGACGCACGGCGCGGTAGCGCGCGAGGTCTTGCTCGAAGTAGACGGGCTTGTTGAGAAAAGTCGCGTAAGAGTTCAACTGGTCGTCCTTGCCGCCGAAGCCGCCGACGGTCTGGAGGCCGTAGACAAAAGAAGCCTCGCGCGAGTTATAAGCGCGCTCGACCTCGGCGGCGGAGGGCGGCGCGGCCTTCACCTTCGCCAGTTCGGCGTTGATGGCCTCTTCGAGTTGGGCGGTCGTCGTGCCGGGCTTGCCCGTGGCGACGACGGTGAATGTGCCCGCGATCTCGCTCGTGCTGTTCGAGGCCGAGACCTGTTGCGCGATCTGCTTGTCGTAGACGAGCGACTTGAAGAGGCGAGAGCTTTTGCCGCCGCCGAGGATGAGGGCGAGCGTGTCGAGCGTCGCGTCGTCTGTAGAGTAGGCCGGGACTGAATGCCAGACCATGTAGATGCGCGGCAACTGCACGCGGTCGTCTAAATCAATGCGCGTCTCCTTGGCGAGCGAGGGCTGCGGCGGGTTGGGGCGCGTGATTTCGCCGCCGCGCGGGATGGGGCCGAAATGTTTTTCGACCAGACGACGTGCCTCCGCCGGGTCGAAGTCGCCGGCGATGGTGAGGCTCGCGTTGTTCGGCACGTAGTAGGTGCGGAAGAAGCCCTTGACGTCATCCATCGAGGCGGCGGTCAGGTCTTCGAGCGAGCCGATGGTCAGCCAGTGGTAGGGATGCTCGGGCGGATACATCGTCTCGGCGATTTTGCCGAAGACCATCCCGTAGGGCTGGTTGTCGATGCGCTGCCGCTTCTCGTTCTTGACCACATCGCGCTGGTTGGCGAGCTTCTCCTCGGTCATCGCTTCCAGAAGTCCGCCCATGCGGTCGGCTTCCATGAAGAGGCCGAGTTCGAGGAAGTTCGCGGGCAACACCTCCCAGTAGTTCGTGCGGTCGGGGTTGGTCGAGCCGTTGAGGTTGGCCCCGGCCTCCTGCAAAGGCTTGAAGTAGTCGTTGTTGTAATTCTTCGAGCCCTGAAACATCATGTGCTCGAAGAGGTGCGCGAAGCCCGTCCGGCCCGGAACCTCGTTCTTCGAGCCGACGTGATACCAGACGTTGACAGCAACAATCGGCGTCGAATGGTCTTCGTGAAGTATGACACGAAGGCCGTTCTGGAGCCTGAACTCCGAGACGTTGATCGGCGGCAGCGTGCGCCCGCCGACGCGCTGCGTCGCGGGGGGCGGGCCGCCCTTGCGCCCCTTGCCCTTCTTCTGCGCGAACGCCGGAAGGGCCGGCGCGAGGAGCAGTGTGGCGACGAGCGTCGCCAGCAGACGTTTGCAAAGCATGGTGGTCATCTCCCTCCGTTTTACGGGTGCGAAAAGCATCGTGCGGCATACACGCGAGCCGATAGCGCCAGCACGATGCTGAGACTCTCGATTTTATTTTGTCCGGGGAACGGGGTGAAACTGCCGTGCATTTTAGCGCGCGCGTAGGCGGGCGCGCAACATTGCCCGGTCCCTGAACGGTTGTTAGAATCCAGGCGGGGGAGAGAAGTCAGAAGTCCGCAACGATGAACGATGAGCTGAAAGGCAAGGCGGCTGCTATTCGTTCTGCGTTCATCGTTCTGACTTCTGACTTCTTGTGAATCTGCTTTTGTCGGGCGTTACTTTGTGGTCATCCGATGAGTTTAGAAACTGATTTCATCGTCGTCGGCAGTGGCATCGCGGGGTTGCGCGCGGCGGTCGAGCTGGCGGGCGCGCGCGCGCGCGTGACCGTGCTCGGCGGCGGCGGGCGCGGGGCTTTGCGACGAGCGCGCCGTCTCGGTGCTGGTCTCGGACGGGCGGCGCTACATCGAGGAGCTGATCGAGTGGGGCGCGGAGTTCGACCGCGAGGGCGGGCAACTCCTCTTCACGCGCGAGGCCGCGCACTCGCGCCCGCGCATCATCCATGCGCAGGGCGACGCGACGGGACACGAAATCGTCCGCGCGCTGCTGGCCCGCGCGGGCCGCGAGCGCAATATCTCTTTTCTGGCGCACGCCGCGACGCAGTCGCTCGTGGTCGAAGGCGACAGAGTCCGCGGGGTGCGCTATCTCGACCCGCTGGTGCGCGCAACCCGCATCCTGCGCGCGCGCGGCGTGGTGCTGGCCTCGGGCGGCGCGGGCCAGCTCTTCCAACACACGACGAACCCTGAGGTGGCGACGGGCGACGGGATGGCGATGGCCTACCGGGCGGGCGCGGAGCTGGCCGACATGGAGTTCATACAGTTTCACCCGACGGCCTTAAACGTCGAGGGCGCGCCGCGCTTTCTGCTCTCCGAGGCGCTGCGCGGCGAGGGCGGCGTGCTCCGCAACGCCTCGGGCAAGCGCTTCATGCCGCGTTACCACGAGCGCGCGGAGCTTGCGCCGCGCGACATCGTGAGCCGCGCCATCGTCGCCGAGATGGAGCGCACCGCGACGCGCGCCGTCTACCTCGACATGACCGCCTTCGACGCGCGGCATCTGCGCCGACGCTTCCCGAAAATCTACCGCACCTGTCTCCAGTACGGCCTCGACCTCGCGCTCGAACCCATCCCCGTGAGCCCCGCCGCGCACTACTGCATGGGCGGCGTCCGCACCGACCTCGACGGGCGCGCCACTCTCCCGGGCCTCTACGCGGCGGGCGAGGTGGCCTGCACGGGCGTCCACGGCGCGAACCGTCTGGCCTCGAATTCTCTGCTCGAAGGGCTCGTCTTCGGCGCGCGCGCCGGAGCCGCGGCGGCGCTCGACCGGGCGGACGAGGGCGCGTCGAGTGTCGGCGTCACGGGGGAAGAAGCGGAAGCGGAGGCGGAAGAGACGGCGGCGGAAGACTTGAGCCGTCTGGGCGCGGCGACGCTCGCCGTGCATAAGCGCGTCCGCCGCCTGATGTGGGAGCGCGTCGGCATCCTGCGGTCGCGCCACTCGCTGACGCGCGCGCTCACGGAGTTCGAGCAGATCGCGCGCGCCCGGCTCCGCCCCGCCGCGCGCAACTTCCTGACGGTCGCGCAGCTCGTCGCGCGCGCCGCGCTCTGGCGCGAAGAGTCGCGCGGCGGCCACCACCGCGTAGATTTCCCCGCCCGCGACGACGCGCGCTGGCGTCTGCACTCGATCATCCAGAAGGACGCCGGGATAAGTTCGGACGAGACAGTTGAAATGCAGAGGCTGGAGGCTAGAGGCTAGAGGCTAGAGGCTAGTGAAAGCATTTTGTCTTTAAGAAGCTGTTTGAGAGGTTGGCTCCGGAGGAGCGGAATGTTTCACGTACATTCCGCTCCTCCGGAGCTTCAGAGGGAAAGAGAATCGCTCGGTCTACAAACATTCCGCCCCTGACGGGGCTTTCCAAACAGCTTCTCACAAGTCTCCAGCTTCCAACCTCCAGCCTCTCTCAAAATTTATGGCTCACTTTGAGCAACTGCATGATTGGTCGCTGACGCCGCGCGAGGCCGTCGCGTTAGCAGAAGCGCCGGCGCGCGGGCGACCGGTCTAAGTGGAAAGCGCGAGACAGGATAACAAGCCTGCGCGGTCGGGTTTAGACGTTCGGGATCACCTTGTGCGGGCCGATGGTGAACATGCCGGGGAGCTGTTCGCCGAGGCTCTGCAACTTCACGGCGAGCACCAACGTCGAGGCCGAGAGCTTCGTGGGATCGTACTTCGGCACGGTGAAGCCGATCTGCTTGATCTGCTGCGTGGCCGAGTTGATGTCGCGGATCAGGAGGTCAACCTTGTAGGTTCCCGGCGGGAGCGGGAGCACGCGCTGGTAGACTGACTTGCGGTCCTTCGCGTCAACCAGCTCTTCCACCGTCGCGGTCGTCACCACGGGGTCTTCGAAGCTCGTCACGCGGCGGCCCGAGACGCTCATCACGCGCCCGTAGATGTTGAGCCGGGCGGTCTGCACGCCGCCGATGTCTTTGAACTGCAGGTCGCGGTTGTCGGTCTGGACGGTGAGCGCGGTCATCACCCGCTCGTCGGAGGCGCGGAAGAAGTCCACGCGGGCCGAGACATCGAGCGCGCTGTCTTCGAGCGCGCCGGTGCTCGACGTGACGAGCGAGTTCTCCAGGACGGAGTTGACCTGCGGCGGCCTCTGGAGGTCAGTGAGAAGCTGCATCCGCGTGAAGGGGCTGTCCTGCTCGCGCGCGCCGGGGCCGGAGTAGCCGAACGCGCCGCGGTTGACGAGGCGGTCGCTCTTGTTCGACATGCCGAGCTGCTCGTTCAAGGTCAGCCCCGCGCCGGGGATGTTGAGCATCGCGTCCTTGTCGTCGGGCGAGCGCGCGATGCGGTATTCGCCGGTGCCGGTCGGGTCAACGAACTCGATCTCGACGCCCGAGCCGACGCCCGGCAGGTGCCGGTAGAACCAGACCTCGAACGGGTAAGTCGTCGTCGAGCCGCCGCCGTGATAGGAGGGGCGGTCGTACTGTCCGCCGGTCGGGTGCGTCTCCTTCTCGTGCGGCGCGCCGTACATGATGTAGATGCGCCCGCGGTCGGTCTTCCAGCCGGGGATGCCGGAGGCGAAGTTCTGGTTGGCGTAGGCGATGCGCTCGTAGTGCTCTTCGAGATACTCGTTGGTCTCGGTGTCCGGGTCGGGGTCGCGCCTGCGCCAGAACTGCTCGATGAACTGCTCGCGCTCCTCGTCGGTGCGGAGCTTCTTGTAAGCACGCCGCTCCTCGTCCGTGATGATGTAGGAGACGTCTTCGTTGAGCCACTTCTGGAAGATTTTCGTCTTCTCGGTCTTGACGTTGCGCTCACGCGACATGACGTCCTGATCGGAGTCCTTATTCTTCTCTTTCTGCGCCAGCGCCGCGGGCGCCGCGCCGGCGAACGGGGCCAGCAGACTGAGGACCAGCGCGAGAGAACGCATGGACTGGTAACGAGCCATCGCTTTACTACTCCTGTTGATTTTCGCTCAAGGTTTCGGGCCGGACTCCCCGAAAAGGGGGCGGGCCGGATGAAATGTCGATTTCCGATTTTGTCGGGTCACGAAAATGGCGACGACCGCAAGCGCCCGACAGCAGGGTTGATCTCCCTTGCGGCCCTCAGGTCATCGCCGAACTTTCCGGCAAATTGTAGAACCCGCAAGTGACACAGTCAAGATGCGGCGAAAAGCGCCCCGGTTGCCTTTGAGTTGGTTTCAGGTATCGGGGGCCGGGGGTCAGTTAAAAACCCGCACGTTCCGCCGCCGGGTCACTGAGACCGGCCCCCAACGCCCGACACCCGCCGTCTATTCCGCCATCCGCGGCCTGCTGAACATCCACGCGATGAAGATGGAGATTATGTAGAGGACGGCCATCGGGGCGGCGAAGAGCATCATGTTGAGGAGGTCTGAGGTGGGCGAGAGCACGGCGGCGGCGACGAGGATGACGATGATGGAGATACGCCAGTGCCGGAGCAGGAAGCCCGCGTCCACCAGCCCGATGCGGGCCAGAATGTAGGTGATGGCGGGCATCTGGAAGACGGCTCCCATGGCCAGCATGATGAGGATGATGAAGTCGAAGTAGTCGGTCGCGTTGAGGAAGAGGCGGAAGTCCTGTCCGAGCCCGAGCAGGTACGAGACCGCCGGGGGGAACAGGATGTAGTAGGCGAAGGCCGCGCCGACGACGAAAGAGATACTGGCGAGGACGATGAAGGGGACGGCGTAGCCGCGCTCGTGCGGGTAGAGCCCCGGCGAGATGAAGGCCCAGACCTGCCACAGCAGAAACGGCACGGAGAGGCACAGCGCCGCGTAGAGCGCGACTTGCAGGTAGAGCGAGAAGGGCTCGATGGCCGTGCGCACGACGAGCTTGTCCTCGATGCCGGGGAGCGCGCCGGGAACGGCCTGCAAGTCGAGCGGAAGGCGCACGCCCTTCGGGATGATGGTCGCTCCGGCGAAGATGGCCTCGTCCGTGAAGACGCCGAGCTGCCCCGACTGGTCGCGCGCCACGCGCGCCAGCACGGACGCGCCCGACGGAATGACGCTCGTCCCGATCTTCGTCGCCTCGGCAAACACATAGCGCCCCGCGTCGCCTTCCTTGACGGCGCTCAGCGGTAGGATGGCCTCCTGTCCCGTGAGGCCCTGAAGCGCGACGGGCCGCTGCGCCGCATCGGCCAGCGCGCGGCGGACGGGCACGGAGAGGAAGTTGTAGAGGTAATCAGAGACGAACCAGCAGGCGACGAGCGCGACGAAGATGAAGAGGGCGGAGCGAATGAGTCGGCGGCGCAACTCGTCGAGGTGTTCGAGGAAGGACATCTGCGCGCCGAGCCGCGACTCGTCGCCTTCGTCCTGTTCGTCGTCCAGAAGAGATGAAGCCATGTGGTTAGCAGAAGCACCGGGAGGGCGCGCTGGTCGGACGCCGCCCTCACCATCCGTTCAGGAATCCTGAACGCGAACCGGCCCGGAGTTTTCGGCGGCGGGGTCGTCCGCGGGGAGTTCGGCGGCAGCACCGGAGTTATCCGCAGGAGATTCGTCGTCGGCGTCGTCTGCCACAGACTCGGCAGAGGTGGCGAAATCCGCAGGCGAGCGCGCGATGGTCTGCCCTTCCAAGTCATAGTCCATCGCGCCAAGCTGCTCCTCTGTGTCCGCGCCTTCGCCGACCGCGCCGACGCCGTCGCCAAGCAAGCTCTCGTGCGGAATCACCGTCTCCTGCGCAGTCTCCTGCCCGGCGAGCGAAGCGCTTTGCGTGCGCTCCGTGTCCACCTCGTACTCCCATGTGCGCTTGAAGTCTTCCGACGCGCGCTTGAATTCGGCGAGGGCGCGCCCGACCGTGCGACCGATCTCGGGCAGCTTGCGCGGCCCGAAGATGATCAGCGCCACAAATGCGATGACCATCAGCTCGGTCGTCCCCAGAAACTCGAAAACAAGCAGCACAGTCGGCATCATGAAAACCGTAAAAGTCGTAAACCGTGAATCGTAAATCGTGAATCGTGAAGAGAGAAAGGCAGTGCTTTCTATTGACGATTCACGATTTACGGCTTTTTATACTCCGGCGGATAGTAGATGACTTCGAGAGCGCGCCCGCCCGTGCCCTTCGTGTAGAAGGAGAGCGAGCGGTCGCGGTGCTCTTTGACGGGCCGGTTCTCGCGCCGCGCGGCCTCTTCGAGTGCCTCGCGCGTCTCGACGCGAATCGCCATGTGCGGCGGGTGCTTCGAGCCGCGCGGGAGCAGCGCCACGCCGAAGCCGCGCACGTCGCGCAGCATCGCCCAATCTTCGTACATCGTCTCGAGACGGAAGCCGAGGCGCTCGTACTCGCGCGCATCTTGCCGCAAGTCCTCCGACTCGACGGCAATGTGATCCACCACTCCCTCGACGCGCACGTCTAACTCTTCCGGCATTGCTTCCTCCAGAGGGTTCAAAGTTCAAGGTTCAAAGTTTAATGCCGGGTTCTGACTTTAAACTTTGAACCTTGAACTTTGGATTCCGCGTGTTGATTGTAACCCCCTCGGCGGGCGGGCGCAAAAGCGTGCGGAAAAGGCGGCGGGCGCGAGGCCGCGTTCTTGACAGCGTGCGACGCTTTAGGCAAACCTCTGGCACGCCGGAAAAACGTCGAGCAGGAGAGTTCATATGACAGGAAGCACGCCGCGCATCGTTTCGCTGTTGCCGTCGGCCACGGAGATCGTCTGCGCGCTCGGCCTCGAAGACGCGCTCGTCGGCGTGACGCACGAGTGCGACTACCCGCCTTCCGCGCGGGGGAAGCCAGTGCTCACGGCGAGCCGCATCTCGCACGAGTGGATGACGAGCGCCGAGGTTGACCACGCCGTCCGCGCGCAGCTCGACGGCCACGGCTCGATCTACGACCTCAACGAAGAGCTGCTGCGCGAGCTGAAGCCCGACCTCATCATCACGCAGGAGCTGTGCGAGGTGTGCGCCGTCAGTTACAAGACCGTGCGGCAGGCGGCGCGCACGCTCGATGCGGGTGTGCGCGTCGTGTCGCTCGAGCCCGCGACGATTCGCGACATCTTCGACAACATCCGGATGGTCGGCGAGTTGACGGGAAGGGCGACGGAGGCCGAGGCGTTCGTCAATGAGCTGGTGTTGCGCATAGACGCGCTCGCCCTACTCCTCACGGAGGTCGAGCGACGCCCGCGCACCCTCGTGCTCGAATGGCTGGAGCCGCCCTTCGCCCCCGGCCACTGGGTTCCCGAGCAGGTCGCGCTCGCCGGGGGCGATCACGCCTTCGGGCGCGCGGGCGAGAAGTCGCAGACGACGACCGCTGAAGAGATACGCGATTACGCGCCCGAGGTCGTGGTGCTCGCGCCGTGCGGCTATTACAAAGAGGACGTACTCGACGCGCTCAAGAGCGCACGCCTGCCGCGCGGCTGGGACGAGCTGCCCGCGGTGCGCGAAGGCCGTGTCTGGGCCGTGGACGCCACCGCCTACTTCAGCCGTCCGGGGCCGCGCGTCGTCGAGGGCGCGGAAATCCTCGCGCGCCTCCTCCACCCCGAAATCTTCGGCCCGCCCGACGAGACTCAGGCCGTGCGCGTCCGGCCAGAATTGATGACGGCGGCTGAGGTGTAAGGCATGGGACGAGCAAAGAGGGAAGCGGACGCGGGGACAACTCCGACCAATGCCGCGCCGGGGACGCTTGAGGGTTTCGCGCAGGTGGCCGAACGGGTCGCGGCGACGACGAAGAAGCTGGAGAAGGCCGCGCTGCTCGGCGCTTACTTCGACGATTTGTCGGACGAAGACCTCGCGCTGGGCGCGCGCTACTTCGCGGGCCAACAGTTCGCCCAGCATGACGCGCGCACGACGAACGTCGGGGCGGGGCTCCTGCGCGATGTCGTCAGCGAGGTGACGGGACTCGAAGTGGAGAATCTGCGCCCGCGTTATGTGCGTCTGGGCGATTCGGGCGAGGTCGCCTACGAGGCTTTCGCGGAGGCGCGGCGTGAGACGCCCGCGCCGCGCCACACGCTCGCCGGGACGCAGAGTCTGATGCGGATTCTGAGCGAGACGCGCGGCACGAAGAACAAGAAGGCCCTGCTTGTGGGCGCGCTCGCCGGGGCGACGCCGCTCGAAGCAAAATATCTGGTCAAGCTTCTGGTCGGAGACCTGCGCATCGGGTTGAAAGAGGGGCTCGTCGAGGACGCTGTCGCGCGTGCGTTTGGTCGCGGGTTGGCGAGCGTCGCGCGGGTCAACATGTTGACGGGCGACATCGGCGAGACGGCGGTGCGCGCGCGCAGAGGCGATCTCGAAGGCGTCCGGATGCGGCTCTTTCACCCGATCAAGTTCATGCTCGCCACCGCCGCCGCCGACCTCGCGGACATCGCGCGCCAGATGCCCGAAGAGTTCTACGTCGAAGACAAGTTCGACGGCATCCGCGCACAGGCGCACGCCGAAGGAGGCCGCGTCGCGCTCTACACGCGCACGCTCGACGAGGTGACACACCGCTTCCCGGAACTCGTCGCGCCGCTCGCGACGCTCCCCTCCGACGCCGTCATTGACGGAGAGATTGTGCCCGTGCGCGGCGCGGCAATCCTGCCTTTCGCCGAGCTGCAAAAGCGTCTGGGCCGCAAGACGGTCTCCGACGAGCTGCGCGCCGCCTCGCCCGTCGCCTTCGTCGCCTACGACCTGCTCTACTCGGGGGGCCGCGTCCTCGTCGAAGAGCCGCTCGAAGAGAGAAGGCGCGTGCTTGAAGGCATCATCCCGGAGGGGCCTTCGGCGACATTGCGTCTGTCGGAGGCGAAGCGGATGAGCGAGGCGTCGGGGCTCGACGCGGAGTTCGACGCGGCGCGCGCGCGCGGCAATGAGGGGCTCATGATTAAAGACCCGCGCTCTTCGTACAAGCCGGGCAAGCGCGGGCGCGACTGGCTGAAGTTGAAGAGGGCGCTCGCCACGCTCGACGTCGTCGTCACTTCGGTCGAGGTCGGCCACGGCAAGCGTCGTCACCTGCTTTCGGATTACACCTTCGCCGTGCGCCGCTCCGAGGAAGACCCCGAGCTGCTGAACATCGGCAAGGCTTATTCGGGACTGACGGACGCGGAGCTGGCCGAGCTAACCGGGTGGTTCCGCGCGCACACCGTCGAGGAGTTCGCGCATGGGCGCGTGCGCGTCGTCGAGCCGAAGATCGTGCTCGAAGTGACCTTCGACCGCGTGCAGGAATCCAAGCGGCACAAGGGCGGCTACGCGCTCCGCTTCCCGCGCATCCTGCGCCTGCGCGACGACAAGACCGCAGACGAGATAGACACGCTCGAAGCCGTGCGCCGGCTCGTGGAAGAAAGTAATCAGTGAGCAGTGAGCAGTAGAAATAAGGACGAAAGGCTTTAGTCCCCGAAGCGGGCGGCATAATTTAGCCCATGGCGCGAGCCGTGGGAACACGCGGAACAAAAATGTGAGAGCCCCGGAGGGGCGAAAGAAATCAAACGCGCATCCGCGGCACGTCGGATTTCTTTCGCCCCTCCGGGGCTCCACTGTTTTTAAACGCTACCTATTCCCACGGCGCGAGCCGTGGGCTAAATTATGCCGCCCCTTTCAGGGGCTTCCGATTTTCTTGAGACCCGCCTTCTGCCTTCCGCTTACTGTTTACTCTCTTCACGCGCCTTTCGCCGCGGCGGTGCCTTCCTCCGCGATCAGGCTGCGGAGCATCCACGCGGTCTTTTCGTGCACCTGCATGCGCTGCGTGAGGAGGTCGGCGGTCGGCTGGTCGCTCGCGTCGTCGGCGGTCTTGAAGACGGAGCGCGCCGTGCGGGCGACGGTCTCCTGCCCCTCGACGAGCTTGCGGATCATCTCCTGCGCCGTGGGCACGCCCTCCTCTTCCTTGATGGAACTGAGGGCGGTGAACTGGCCGTAGGTGGCGGGCGCGGGGAACCCGAGCGCGCGGATGCGCTCGGCCACAAGGTCAACAGCCAGCGCCAGCTCGTTGTACTGCTGCTCGAACATCAGGTGCAGCGTCTGGAACATCGGCCCCGTCACGTTCCAGTGATAGTTGTGAGTCTTCAGGTAAAGCGTGTAGGTGTCCGCGAGCAGGCGCGAGAGCCCGTCGGCGATTTCGCGCCGGTCATTCTCTTCGATGCCGATGTTGATCGGCATGGGCTGCGCTTCGCCCCCGATAGTGCTTGCCATGATTTGATATTTCCTCCCTTTGCGTCTAGCTTATTGACCGTCCGGCCCGCAAGTCAAACGCGCCCGCGCCCGGCGTGACGTGTTCCGCACACTTGCCGCGCGAAGGGGCCGAGATTTAACAGATTCGTGAAAGACAGTTTTGAGTTTTGAGTTTTGAGTTTTCAGTTTCTGAACCTCAAATCCGAAATTTCAAATCTCAAGTCCGAAGGCCGCAAACTGAAAACTCAAAACTCAAAACTGTCCCATGCATATCCTCGGCATCTCTGCTTACTACCACGACTCGGCGGCGTGCCTTGTGCGCGACGGCGAGGTCGTGGCCGCGGCGCAGGAGGAGCGCTTCACGCGCCGGAAGCACGACCAGAGCTTCCCCTCCGCGGCGGTCGAGTTCTGCCTGCGCCGCGCCGGGGTGACGCCCGCCGAGCTGGACTACGTGGCCTTCTACGACAAGCCGCTTTTGAAGTTCGAGCGGCTCCTCGAAACCTACATTGACTATGCGCCGAAAGGGCTCCGCTCTTTCCTCATGGCGATGCCTTTGTGGCTCAAGGAGAAGCTCTGGATTCGAGAGCAGGTCTCGAAGGAGGCGGGCTTCCGTGGTCAGGTGCTCTTCACCGAGCACCACGAGTCGCACGCCGCCTCGGCCTTCTTCCCGTCGCCCTTCGAGAGCGCGGCGGTCTTGACGATGGACGGCGTCGGCGAGTGGGCGACCTCGTCTTACGGCTACGGGCGAGGAAACGAGCTGCACCTCCTCGCCGAGCTGCACTTCCCGCACTCACTCGGCCTGCTCTACTCGGCCTTCACTTACTACACGGGCTTCAAGGTCAACTCGGGCGAGTACAAGCTGATGGGCCTCGCGCCCTACGGCGAGCCGCGCTACGTCAAGCTCATCCTCGACGAGCTGGTTGACCTGCGCGAGGACGGTTCGCTCCGTCTCAATATGAAGTATTTCGACTTCGCGCACGGGCTGACGATGACCAACGCGCGCTTCGACGAGTTGTTCGGCGGCCCGCCGCGCGCGTCCGAGGGGCATCTGACGCAGAGGGAGATGGATTTGGCGCGCTCCGTGCAGGAGGTGACGGAGGAGGCGATGCTGCGGATGGCGCGGCACGCGCACCGTGTGACGGGCGAAAAGAATTTGTGTCTGGCGGGCGGCGTCGCGCTCAACTGCGTGGGCAACGCGCGCATCCTGCGCGAGGGGCCTTTCGAGCGCGTCTGGATTCAGCCGGCGGCGGGCGACGCCGGGGGCAGCCTCGGCGCGGCGCTCTCGGTCTGGTATCAGTACCTTGGCCATGAGCGCCGCGTCGCAGAGGTCTGCGGCGGGCACGCCGACGGGATGCGCGGCTCGTACCTCGGCCCCGAGTTCACCAATGATGAGATCGAGGAGTTCCTCGACGCGACGGGCGCGGGCTACCGGAAGGTCGAGCGCGCTGAGCTGGCCGGGACGGTCGCGCGCCTGTTGGCGGAAGAGAAGGTCGTCGGCTGGTTTGAGGGGCGGATGGAGTTCGGCCCACGCGCCCTCGGCGCGCGCAGCATCCTCGGCGACCCGCGCTCGCCCCGCATGCAGTCGCAGATGAACCTCAAGATCAAGTTCCGTGAATCGTTCCGCCCCTTCGCGCCCTCGGTCTTGCGCGAGCGCGTCTCGGACTTCTTCGAGCTGGACTGCGACTCGCCCTACATGCTTCTGGTCGCGCCCGTGCGCGCTGAACTCCGGCGCGAGATGAGCGTGGAGGATGAGCGACTGTTCGGCATCGAGCGCCTCAACGTGCCGCGCTCTTCGATTCCCGCCGTGACGCACGTGGACTATTCGGCGCGCGTGCAGACCGTGCGGCGCGAAGACAACCTGCTCTATTACGAACTGGTTGAAGCGTTCGGTCGCCTGACGGACTGCCCTGTCCTCGTCAATACCTCCTTCAACGTCCGCGGCG
>JAIVJM010000141.1 GCA_020199995.1 Acidobacteriota bacterium
TTGGAAGCGGGCCCGCCTCGTCTAAGCCGGTCGTCTCTTGTCAGAAAAAAGCTGAAAGCTAACGGCTCAGAGCTAACAGCTTTAATGCCTGAAGTGGCGGACGCCCGTGAAGACCATGGCGAGGCCGTGTTCGTCGGCGGCGGCGATGGTTTCTTCGTCGCGCATGGAGCCGCCGGGCTGGATGACGGCGGTGATACCGTGTTTGGCGGCCTCGTCAATGCCGTCGCGGAAAGGGAAGAAGGCGTCGGAGGCGAGGACGGAGCCGCGGACGGCGAGCTGCGCGCGCATCGCGCCGAGGCGCACCGAGTCCACGCGCGACATCTGCCCCGCGCCGACGCCGACGGTCTGGCCCGCTCGCGCGTAGACGATGGCGTTCGATTTCGTCTTCCGACGGCGCGCGCTTAGTCACGACCTTGAGGTCGGCGCGCGTCAGGCGGTGCGCGTCGCGCGTCTGCGCGAGGATGCCGCCCGTGATCCTTTTGAAGTCGAGCCCCGCGGCCCCGCGCGCCTCGCCGACGCGCAGGACGCGCAGATTCTTTTTCGCTTTCAGAACCTCAAGCGCATCGCCGTCGAAGTCGGGCGCGACGACGACCTCGGTGAAAATCTCGGTGAGGGCGCGGGCCGCCGATTCGTCAACGGCGCGGTTGAAGGCGACGACGCCGCCGAAGGCCGAGACGGGGTCGGTCGAGTGCGCGCGCCGGTAGGCCTCTGCGGGCGACGCGCCCGTGCCGACGCCCGACGGGTTCATGTGCTTGATGATGGCGCACGCCGTCTCTTCAAAGTCGCACACAAGCTGCCAGGCGGCATCCGCGTCCACGTAGTTGTTGAAGGACATCTCCTTGCCGCCGAGTTCGCCCGTGTCGTAGAGCGCGGCGTGCTGGTGCGGATTTTCGCCGTAACGTAAGTCGGAGATTTTTTTTAGCCTCAGCTTGAGTAGAGGCCAGAGGGCGTCAGGCGACGTAGTCTCCGCGATGTGCTCTTCGAGCAGAGTGTCTACCGACTGCCCGAAGGTATCGGGCGAGGCGTGCGCCCCTAGATAGTTGGCGACGTAAGAGTCGTATTCGCAGGTTCGTCGGAAGGCTTTCCAAGACAGTTCGCCGCGGGTGGCGAGGGAGAGTGCGCCGCCTTGGCGCTCCAACTCGGCGACCAGTCGCGGATAAAACTCCGGCGAGACGACGACCGCCACGTCCCGGTAATTCTTCGCCGACGAGCGCACCATCGCGGGGCCGCCGATGTCTATCTGCTCGACCGCATCTTCGAGCGTGACGCCCTCGCGCGCGATGGTTTGCTCGAAGGGGTAGAGGTTGATGACGACCATGTCTATCAACTCGATGCCCTGTTCGGAGGCGGCGCTCATGTGCTCGGCGTTATCGCGCACGGCGAGCAGCGCGCCGTGGATGCGCGGGTGGAGGGTCTTGATGCGACCATCCATCATTTCGGGGAAGCCGGTGACGTCCGACACGTCGCGCACCTCGACTCCGGCCTCACGCAAGGTCTTGGCCGTCCCGCCGGTGCTCAGAATCTCGACCCCGAGGCTGCGCAAGTGCCTCGCGAATTCGACCAGCCCCGTCTTGTCCGAGACGCTCAGGAGGGAGCCCTTCTGCTGGGTGTTGTTCAGACATGAAATGAATCCGGAGAGAGATGATTTCGGACGAACGCGGAGGATTTTAACCCGTCGCCTGCCGCCTGTCACTTGTCACTGCTTTTGTGTTCGTAACCCTCGCGCAACTGCCACACGCGGAGCCCGCGCCGCACGCGCGAAGCGAGACGCACTTGGACCGCGTGAAAGCCCTCGCGCCGCTCGGCCTCGCCCGCGTAGTAACCGATAACGTACTGGCCGAGGAGGTCGTCGGCGATGGCCTTGAAGACGGGGGCGAGGTCGTATTCGGCACGTGGGTCGAGCGAGGAGCGCGCGTCACCGACGACGAAGAATCTCCCGCCCGTCTGCTCGGCCAGCTCGCGGAAACCTTTGGCGGGGCGGCGGGCCACAAGCCTTCCCTCGCGCGGCGTGAAGAGTGGCAGATGGATGACGTAGAAAGAGACGCCGCTCGCTCGCGCTTCGTTGATGACGGCAGCAGCGCGTGTCGTGCTCGACGTGTCGAGGCCGTCGCTGATGAGGACGACGATGCGGCGCTCGGCGGGCTGGCGTTGGTCGGTGTGGAAGGCCCGGACGGCGGCGAGCGCCGCGTCGAAGATTGAAGTCCGGCGGTCGGGCTCAGCCGAGATGCGGAACGCGGAGCGCGCCGCGCGAATGTCGGTCGTAAAGGGCAGGGCGAGTACGGGCCGCTCGCGGAAATAAATCACGGCGACGCGCGAGCGCGCGCCGAAGCGGGAGAAGATTGCCAGCGCCGTCTCGCGCTGCTGCGTGATGAGGTCGCGCGTGCTGCCCGAGGCGTCGAGCAGGAAGAGGAGCGCCACGCTCTCGGTTCCCGCCGCGAAGTAGGACGCTTCGATTGTCCGCCCCGAGTCATGCACCTCGAAGTCGCCCAGTTGAAGGCCGGGGACGCGCCGCCCCTCGGCGTCAGTGACAAACAACGGGACGGTCACAAGGTCTGTACTGACGCGGACGACCTCCTCGGGAGGTTCGACGGTCTCGCCCTGAGCGTGCGTGTCGCGGACGCAGATGTGTAGAAAGATGATGAGCGCGAGAATATGGAGGGAGACTGCGCGGGCGGCGCGCGGCGAAAGTGAAAGTCCTTGAACCGCGGCGCGTGGAAGATTCATGCCGCCACCGGGCTAGAACAAGAAGCGCCCTAAGAAGAGTATGCTCAGGATGACGACGAGAGCGATGATGATGATTTTGATGAGAGTCACAGCCGGTTCCTCAAGATCGAAGCACGTCTATTGCCCCTGATAAGGTCTGCATTTTATCGGCGCGCGGCGTGATGTGTCAACGTCAAGCTCGTGTTAGCCCGAGCTTTTCGCGCCCGTTTCTCTTTTCAAATGATTACGCTGAGGGGCCGGGGCCGGTTCCGTCGTTCCGAAACAGCAAGCGCCGGGCCGGTGTCGTCCTCTTTGTGCGCTTCAACACCGGTTGGCTTGATGATATAGTTTCAACAGCTTTCTCTCTCAAATCACTTAAAATCGAGAGACTTTTTTTCAGGCCGGGAGACCTTTGGGAGTTAGACTTCAAAGCAGAAAGAGGGGCTCGTTGATGTCGCCGTTCGCGACATCATTGGTGCTGCTTGCGCTCATCTGGCACGCCTTTCTCGTCAGCTCGACGCACATCCATCGTGTCCAGAGCAGCGAGGACGAGCTGGCGGTCGCGAGCATGGGCAGCAGCGGAGGCGCGGAGCACGCGCCCCCTTCGGGCGGCCACGCGCAGTGTCTCCTGTGCCGTCTCCAGCGTAACTTCATTTCCGACCTCCAGCACACAGTTCCGGCCATCGCCGCGCCTGCCACCGAAGCACAGGGCGACGCCGAGCTCCCGTCCCCGCCGGCCTCCGCCGCGCACCTCCTGCTCCCTTCCGGGCGCGGGCCTCCGCTCGCATAAAAACGACGATCCTGAAAAGAGTTCCGGCGTCCCCTTCTGGGGCACGCGTCCTTTTGACCTTGCTGTCAGTCTGTGGCTGCCTTCAGAGCCCGCAGAGGCGGCTCGTGTCGAGAGGGCCGGGTGAGCTTTTTTCGGGTCGCTCAGACGGCGAAAAGATGCGCGCGAGTCTTACCTGATGAAGGCTCGCAGGTCGAAATGGGCGGTTCGATAGAGGAGGCATTTTTAATGCGGCGGAAGAAATTTTCGGCATCAATCATACTGGCAGTCTTATTCTTATTCGCACCTGCGCGGGGGTTCGCCCAGACGACGGGCGGGACTGTGCGCGGCACGATCACTCTGGCGGACGCGGGGACGGCCCTGCATAACGTCATCGTCAACATCGTGCAGCTCAAGCGTTCGGCTGACACGGACGAGAACGGCGCTTACGAATTCCAGAATGTCCCGCCGGGGACGTACACGATTCTGGCCCACATGGAAGGCTTTCCAGACGCGACGCAGCGCGTCACGTTGGCGGCGGGCGCAGTCGCGACGCTCGACTTTCAGATGCGTCTCTCCGGCCTGCGCGAGGAGGTGACCGTCACGGCGACCGGCAGCGAACAGTCTACGTTCGAGTCTTTTCAGGCCGTGACCACGCTCGACTCCACGCGGATCAGTGAAGAGAGTCACCCGTCGCTCGGCGAGGTGCTGGAAAGGGAGCCCGGTGTGGCGAAGCGCAGCTTCGGCCCCGGCTCGGCGCGGCCCGTCATTCGAGGCTTCGACGGCGACCGCGTCCTCGTCTTGCAGGACGGCGCTTCGACCGGCTCGGTCGGCTCGCAGTCAGGCGATCACGGCGAGCCGATTGACGTGCTCTCGCTGGAACGTCTCGAAGTCGTCAAAGGCCCGGCGACGCTGCTCTACGGGAGCAACGCCGTGGGCGGCGTGGTCAACGCCATCACCGGCCACGACTACGCGCACGAAGGCTGGCGCGGCTATCTGACGGGCGTCGGAGGCACGACGAACGCGCAGGGCGGCGTGAGCGCGGGCGTCGAGTACGGCAGGGGCAAGTGGATGTTCTGGGGCAACGGGAGCGGTCAGCGCACGGGCGACTACGACACTCCCGTCGGGCGCATCGAGAATTCCAACTCGCGCGTCGGGAGCGGCCTCGGCGGCTTCGGGCGCTACGGCGAAAAGTCTTTCTTCAGTCTCACCTACGGCTATGACCAGCGGCGCTACGGCGTCCCTTTCGCCTCCTTCATCGAAAGCGGCGGGGAAGAAGAAGGCTCGAATGTGGACATTGCCATGCGCCGTCATGATCTCAAATTCAGCGGGGGCTTCCGCGAAATCGGGTCGTTCGTCGACTCCTTCCGCCTCACGCTCGACTACAGCGACTACCAGCACAAAGAGCTTGAAGGCGAGGCGGTCGGGACGACCTTCAACAATCAGGAGTTCACCTACCGGGGCGTCTTCGACCAGCGAAAGACGGGGGGCTTGACGGGGAGCTTTGGCTTTTCCGGACGCCACCGCGACTACGCTTCGACGGGGGCCGAGGCGCTCGCGCCGCCGACCATCCAGAATGCTTTCTCCGTCTTCACCTTGCAGACGATTGATCTCGAACGCGTCCAGTTTCAGTTGGGCGGGCGCGTCGAGCGCAACAGCTACGACCCCGAAGTTCTACAGCCGCGCTCGTTCACGGGCTTCTCCGGGGCCGCCGGAATCCGCGTCGGACTCTGGCAGAATGGCGCGTTCGTCGCCAACTACACACACTCGTACCGCGCCCCGGCGCTCGAAGAGCTTTACAACAACGGCCCGCACGTCGGGAACCTGACCTTCGAGCTGGGAAACACCAATTTGACGCGCGAGCGCAACGACGGCGTTGACTTTGCGCTCCGGCACTCGTCCAAGCGCGTGCGCGGCGAAGCCAACATCTACACCTCGGACTCGACACCGTGAACGCGCAACTGAAGGAGTCCGGCACGCCCCTGCCGCGTATCCCGCCTCTGCGCGGTCACGTCGGCCTCGACTGGCGCTTCCGCGGGCTCAACATTCGCCCCGAGGCGGTGCTGGTCAAAGACCAGTCGGAGATTTTTCCGACCGAGACGCGCACCGCCGGCTACGCCCTCTTCAACGTCGTCGGCTCGTACACGATTCCGCGCCAGCACTACGCGCAAATCATCTCGGTCAACGCCTTCAACCTCGGTGATCGCCTCTACCGCAATCACCTCTCCTTCATCAAAGACCTCGCCCCCGAAATCGGGCGCGGCGTGCGTTTCACCTATACGATCCGGTTCTTCTAGAGCGGATTACAACTGCGCTTACATATCAGTACCGCGAGCGGCAACGAGCGGGTGTGGCTCCACAGGGAGACCCGCTCGCTACCGCTCGCGGTACTGACGCGCAGGACTCTTTCAGAAAACTGAGCGTCCTATGTTTTAATTCCCTGACTCGAAGCAGAGGGGCGCTCCGCCGCGAAGAGTAACGGTCGTGGAAGACGAAGCGGCGAAGAACCAGCAGAGGTGGCAGCAGAGTGTCGAAAAACTTCAGCCGCGTGTGCGGAATCCTGTTCTTCCTATATGCGGCACTGAACACAAACGCGCAGGGCCTCGATGTCAGTATCAAGGTCGTCTCGGTCAATCCCGCGCGCATCCAAGTCGAAGGGAAGAGGACGGCGGGCGCGACCGCCTGGTCTTTTCGCAATGTCTACGGCGGCCTGAGCGGCCTCGGACAGAGGCTCGAAAATCTACGTCTCGCCGACGAGAAGGGCGTGGAGGTTTCTGTCCGCCAGCTCGCACCGGGAGAATTCGAGTCCGCGCGGGGCGCGACACAATTCAGCTACAGTCTCAAACTTGAGCCGCCCAGATTCATCACCGACGCGGCGCACGTCTCGTGGCTCAACGGCGAGCGCGGCCTCCTGATGCTCGGCGACGTGCTGCCCCTGCCCGCGTCGAAGGCGAGCGTGAAATTCACCCTCCCGACGGGTTGGAGCGTGCTGTCGCTCGACGAGAAAAACTCCGGCGGGCAGTACGAGACGGACGAGGCGGAAGATGCTGTCTTCGTGGTGGGTAGCGACTTGCGCGAGCGGCGCGGGCGCGTCGGCGCTTTGACGTTCACACTGGCGACGGCGGGCGAATGGGCGTTTGAGGACGAGGACGCCGCTGCCTCGCTCAACGAACTCCTCAAAGAGTATGACAAAATCTTCGGCGGCCCCCCGCGCCGACGCGTCCTCGTCGCGCTCTTGCCGCCCACGCACTCCGCGCCCGCGAATTTCTGGAGCGCCGAGACGCGCGGCGGCACGGTCACGCTCCTCTCGGGACGGATGCCGACCAAATTGACGGCGAAGGCGCAGCTCGACGGGGCGCTGGGCCACGAGCTGCTCCACCTGTGGGTGCCCAACGGCCTGGCGCTCGAAGGCAATTACGACTGGTTCTATGAAGGATTCACCAACTACCTCGCACTGCGCGCGGGGATGCGCCGGGGCCAGATAACATTTCAGGATTATTTGAACGCCGTCGGGCGGGCCTTCGACGATTACAAGGCCGCGCGCGGGACGCAAGAGTTGTCGCTGCCTGACGCCTCTCAGCGGCGCTGGTCAAACGGCAGCTCGCTTGTCTACAGCAAAGGGATGCTGGTCGCGTTCCTCTACGACCTCACCCTCTTGAACCAGACGCGCGGCAAGAATTCGGTCGAAGATGCCTACACCGAGCTTTTCCGGCGTCACCACAAAGGAGCGAGCAGGGCAGACGGGAACCGCGCCGTCGTAGATGTCCTGAGCGGCCTGCAAGGGATGCGTGCCTTCACCTCGCGTTATATTGAGGGCGCGTCGGAAATCAACCTGGGCGCGAGCGTCGAACCTTTCGGACTGTTGATCATTCCCGGCGGCGTGCGCACACACGTCGCCGTCGCCGAATCTCTCTCCGGCGCAATGTTGAGAACGATTCCGGCGGCTGACCCGCCGCGGACGGCGCCGGGCAAGAGGATTTCGTCAAGCATGAAGCCAGTTAAATTATCCCTCATCCTACTTTTCTTAATCATCGCCGGCGGGTGCAGCACCCTGGCCGGCAAAGAGGATACGGGCGTGGTCATCGCGCGCCGTGCACAGGTGAGAAGTTCGACTGCTGTCGTCGCCGCCGACCTCAAAGAAGTCGTCCGCGGCGACGTCTTAGAGGTGTTGGACTCGACCACCGTACAGGACACGGGCGAGCGCTGGCTGCGCGTCCGCACGCGCGATGCAGAGGGAACTGAAGGCTGGATCGAGGCGCGCAACGTCATCTCACACGAGATGGTCGAGCGCTCGAAGCTTCTGTCGAAAGAAGATGAAGGGGTGCCCGCACAAGCGTCCGGCCAACTTCGCGCCAGCACCAACATCAGGTTCTCGCCCGACCGCAACGGCAACGACAACATCCTCATGAAACTCGAGAGCGGCGCGCGCTTCGACATCATCGGCTGGAAACGCGTCGCCAGACCGAAGTCGCTGGAGACGACCGAAAGTGACGACGCTCCGAAGGCCGGAGCGGCAGACACCGGCAGCACGTCTAAACGGACAAGAGAAAGAGACGAGGTCAAAGAACCCGAAGAGATTAACGAGTTGTGGTTCAAGGTGCGCCTGCCTTCTTCGATCTCCCCGGCTCCAGCCGGATGGGTCTTCGGCAAACAGGTCGAGTTAACCGTCCCCAGCGACATCATCTTTTATCGTACGGGGCGTGAGTTCGTCGCTTGGCAAAGACTGGACGGGGAGGAAGCAGATCACTCCCGCGCTTCACCAAAAGATAAAGACGCGGCGAAGGATGTGCGTCCCGGGAGTTGGGTGATTTTAGAGAAGAGCAGCACGGGCAACACGAACGGTCTCAACAGCCCCGACTTCGACCGGATATATGTGCTCGGCTACGACAAAGACCGGCAGGAGCATTACACCGCTTATCGCAGCCATGACCTCGAAGGCTTCCTGCCTCTCCGCATTGACCGCAACGATGAGACTAAGATTTTTACAGTGAGAGCACAGAGTGAGGG
>JAIVJM010000310.1 GCA_020199995.1 Acidobacteriota bacterium
GCCTTGATGACATCGAGCGCCACGTTCCCATCATCGAAGCCCTCTCGGCTGAGCAGGTGGACAACTACCGCGCGCGCGTCAACAAGCGCATCACCGAGCTTCTGGCGCGCGACGGACTCGAAATCGTCGAACTCGATCAGGGCCGGCTCTCGCAGGAGGTCGCGTACCTTGCCGACCGCAGCGACATCACTGAGGAGGTGGCGCGCCTGCGGAGCCACATCACGCAGTTTCGCGCCGGCATTGACGAGGAGACCGACACGGGCAAGCGTCTCGATTTTCTTCTCCAGGAATTCAACCGCGAGGCCAACACGGTGCTCTCGAAATCCACTGACCTCGCCATCAAAGAGTCTTCGATAGCCATCAAGGCGGCGGTGGAAAAACTACGCGAGCAGGTGCAGAACGTTGAGTGAGTCAGGCCAGAGTCCGGAGTCAGCGCGAGAGGGCGCGGCGGAGGATTTGCGAGAGGGCGCGGCGGATGCCCCGCACGGCATCCTTTTCGTCATCAGTTCCACTTCGGGCGGCGGCAAGGGCACGCTTATCCGTCGGCTTCTGGATTCAGTACAGGGCGTCAGCTACTCGGTCTCGTGGACGACGCGCGCGCCGCGCCCCGGCGAGCTTGACGGCGTCAACTATCACTTCGTCTCAGCGGATGAGTTTCAGACGATGCGCGAGCGCGGAGGGTTCCTCGAATGGGCGGTCGTTCACGGCAATTATTATGGCACGGCGCGCAGCGTTGTCGAGCAGGAGCTGAACGAGGGGCACGACATCATTCTCGAAATAGACGTGCAGGGTGCGGCGGTCGTCCGCCAGGCCCTCTCGCCGGTCGTGAGCGTTTTCATCCTCCCGCCCTCCTACGAGATTTTGCGGCGGCGGCTCGAAGCGCGCATGACTGAGCGGCCCGAGGAGTTGCGCATCCGTCTGGGCAACGCGCGCGGAGAGGTCGAGCAGTACAGGCACTTCGACTACCTCGTCCTCAACGACGAAGTCGAGCGCGCGGCGCACCAGTTGACTTCAATCGTGTACGCCGAGCGAGCGCGGCGCGCGCGGCAGGAATGGACGGCGCGGCGTGTGCTCGCAACCTTTCACGACCCCGCGCAGCACGTTGAATAAATGGAGCACAGAGTTTATAAAAGCACCCCCCCCCCTTTATTTTAAGACTGATTTCAAGAGGAGACCGGCGAACTTAAGCGAAGCCGTTGAAGAGATGATGGCAAAGACCGCAGCAGCAATCACGGAAACAGATGAAGCGAAGACGGAGGAGAGTCAGACTCCGGAGATTGATTCCAAGTACAGGATGATTATCGTGGCCGCCCAGCGCAGCAGGCAGTTGCAGAAGGGCGCGCGGCCACGGATCGAGATGGACTCGCAGCGCCACAAGCCGACGCGCATCGCGCTCGAAGAAGCGCTGCAAGGCAGAGTCGAATTCCTACTCACGGAAATGGACTGAGCAAGGCGTCAGAACTCTCATAAAAGCCTCATCCTCAAGCGTCAGGCGCGCATTTGACGGCCCGTGCGTTTCTCTCCGCCTCACCTCCGCCGAACGACCAGAGTCGCCGACTCGTCCCCCTCAGCCTTTTATGCGCGACGCGTCCGCTTCAAACGGCGCGGCGTAACTTCTCTTCGACGTATGCATGCTCTGCTCGACGAGCCTCTCGCTCATGCGGGATCGAGAGGTATGCGAGCATTCGCGCCTCCGCACCCCAGCCATGCCCCGCACGCAGCGCGCGCCAGTACCCGCGCAGGTAAAAGTAGAGAAACCCCGCGAAGCCCCTCTCGCGGTATTGCAGGACGTGCGCCGCCTCGTGGACGAGAAGCCATCCCGGCAGACGCGCGCGCCCCGACTCGTCTCTCTCGACCAGCCGGGGCGAAATGAACACGTGTCTGCCGAAAGTGATCGCCCCCATGCGCACCACTTTCATCAACAGGCGCGCGGGCCAACCGACGTGAACCGAAAAGCGCGGGAGCCTCAACCCGGAATCGCCCAGATGTCCCTTCAGGAAGCTCTCGACTTCGTCGTGGGCCGCGGGTGAGAGTTTCATACTCGAAAGGCTAAATCCCCAGCCTCAAATACCTCACATGCCTTTGTAGTCAGGCCCGCCACCGCCCTCAGGCGTCACCCAGTTGATGATCTGGTACGGGTCCATGATGTCGCATGTCTTACAGTGGACGCAGTTTGAAAAATTGATCTGCAAACGGCGCTTGCCGTTGCCACCCGCGTCTTCGACCATCTCGTAAACCGCCGCCGGACAGAACCTCTGGCACGGGTTGCCGTACTCCTCCGCGCAGCGCGTCGCGCAGATGTCTGTGTCGAGGACGTGGAGGTGGACGGGCTGGTCTTCGTCATGCGCGACCGCCGCGTGATAGACATCGGTCACTTTGTTGAAAGTCAGCTTGTTGTCGAAGCGGAGCTTGCCGTATCGCTGTTCGATGTCCGCTCCGCGATAACCGAACTCGGAGAGCTTTTTCATCGCCTCGTGTCCCGGCTCGGCGGCGGTGCGGTCGAAGAGCCCCCACGCGCGACCGCCCGTGAGGAACTGAAGACCAGCGTTCGCTATCCCGAGCCAGCGCCCGTGCCTGAAGGCCGCGTGAAAGTTTCTCACGCGCTTCAATTCGCCCGTGATCCAGCTCTCGCGCACGAGCTGCTTATAACGCTTGAGCTGTTTGGCCGAGTAGTCGTCGGCGAGCAGCGCCTCGAAGATCGTCTGCGCCGCAAGCATGCCGCTCTTGATCGCCGTGTGGATTCCTTTGAGTCGCTGTGAGTTGAGGAAGCCGGCTGAGTCGCCCGCGAGCAGCACGCCGTCCGAGTAGAGCTGTGGGATAGCATAGAAGCCGCCCGCCGCGATGGTCTTGGCCCCATAGCGAATCATCCTGCCGCCTTCGAGCAGCTTCGCGACGAACGGATGCTCCTTATAGCGCTGGAACTCCGCGTGCGGGTCGAGCAGAGGGTCGCGGTAGTCGAGCCCCGTCACGTACCCGAGGTTGACGATCCGGTTCAAACCTGCGGCTCGCGCCCGTCTGAGAGGTTCAGACGCTGTGTGAGCTGCTTGACGAGCGAGCCGCGCGGGCCTTCGCCGAGCACCGTCACCTTTGCCTTGATGTCAGCGCCCGGCTCGAAGTTCGGTCGCGGCCTCCCTTCCCTGTCCAGCCCTTTGTCGCCCGTGCGGACGCCGACGACGCGGTCGGCCTCGTCGTAGAGCATCTCCGCGCCGGGGAACTCGGGGAAGATGATGACCCCTGCTGCTTCACACTTCTCGCCGAGCCACGCCGTCAGCTTGTTCAGCGAGACGATGTAATAGCCGTGGTTCTTGAGCGGCGGCGGCGTGAGCGGCGACTTGATGGCGCGCGTCTTCGTGAGATAAAGAAAGTAATCCTCTTTGACAGGGGATTCGAGCGGCGCGCCCCGCTCGACGAAGTCAGGCATCAACTCCTTGAGCGCCTTCGGGTCCATCACCGCGCCCGAAAGGATGTGCGAGCCGACGGTCGCGCCCTTCTCGATGACGGCGATCTCGATGTCGCCAAGCGGCTTGCCCTGCCGCTCGCCCTTCGCGACCGCCTCGTTGTGCCCTTTGACGAGCCGCGCCAGATGGAACGCCCCGCTCAGATTCGCGGGGCCGGCGCCAACGAACAGCACGTCCATCTCAATACTTTCACGTTCCATGAATTAAGCTCCCGGTAAAAATGCTTCCGTCCAACCCGTGTTTTTGCGCGCGAGGCGCGCCTCGCTCGAACTAAACTCACCTCGCCATAATTCGAAAATGAATCACCATTCAGTTTATCCGCACCCGCACAAAATAGCAAAAACTCATCTGACGTTTGAGAGCCGTGCGGTAAGAGCCAGAGCGCCGCCGGGCGCGTTGACGCGCCGCCCCTGCAATCCCGGCGGGAGATTTGCCCATTCAATTCAAGAAGAACATAATCCCATTCAATCATCATCCGAATCTCGAAAGGGGCGGGAGTTAATGTCAGGGCATAAGCACACGAATCGTCTGGGCGGCGAGAGCAGTCCGTATCTTTTGCAGCACGCGCACAACCCCGTGAACTGGTATCCGTGGGGCCAAGAGGCGCTCGCGCGCGCGCGCGCCGAGAACAAGCCGATTCTGCTCAGCATCGGCTACTCGGCCTGCCACTGGTGTCACGTGATGGAGCGAGAATCGTTCGAGGACGAGAAGATTGCCGCGCTCATGAACGAGCATTTCGTCAACATCAAGGTTGACCGCGAGGAGCGACCCGACCTCGACCAGATTTACATGAACGCCGTGCAGTTGATGACGAGGCACGGCGGCTGGCCGCTCACGGTCTTCCTCACGCCCGACCTCATCCCCTTCTACGGAGGCACTTACTTCCCGCCCGACGACCGCCACGGGATGCCCGGCTTCCCGCGCGTCATCCTCGGAGTCTCGGACGCTTTCCGCACCCGCCCCGACGAAGTGGCACAGTCCGCGCAGGAGATTCTGACCGAGCTCGCCCGCATGAACCCGACCCGCGAATCCGCCGGGGCTGTCTCTGAAGAACTCCTCGACCTGGCACTCCAGACGCTCTCGCGCAGCTACGACGAACGCCATGGAGGTTTCGGCGGCGCGCCCAAATTCCCCGCCGCCATGAACCTCGAGTTCCTGCTCCGCGCGCACAGGCGAACCGGCGACACCAAAGCCCTCGAAATGGTCAATAATACCTGCCGCAAAATGGCCGAGGGCGGTCTCTACGATCAGCTCGGCGGCGGCTTCCACCGCTATTCTACCGACGCCCGCTGGCTCGTCCCTCACTTCGAGAAGATGCTCTACGACAACGCGCTCCTCTCGCGCCTCTACCTCCATGCCTTTCAGGCAACCGGCGATGTGTTCTACCGCCGCGTGGCGGAGGAGACGCTCGATTATATCGTCCGCGAGATGACAGACCCGAACGGCGGTTTCTATTCGACGCAGGACGCCGACTCCGAAGGCGTCGAGGGAAAGTTCTTCGTCTGGGAGAAGGAGGAGATTAAAGAGCTTCTGGGGCCTGTAGACGCGCCGCTCTTCAACGCTTACTACGACGTCACCGCAGGGGGGAATTTTGAAGAGAAGAATATCCTCAACGTGACACGCCCGGCTCACGTCGTCGCCAGCGAGTCGGGGGTCATGCCTGAGCGACTCGACGAAGCCATCGAACGTGGTCGCCGCGTTCTGTTCGAGGCGCGGGAGGCGCGGGTCAAGCCTGCGCGCGACGAAAAAGTTCTGACAGCATGGAACGGGCTGATGCTCGAAAGCTTCGCCGAGGCCGCGGTGGTGCTCGGGCGCGAAGACTACCGCGCAATCGCCGAGAGAAACGCCGAGTTCATCCTCAGTACATTGAAGCCAGACGTTTTGCTCCACTTTTACAAGGACGGGCAGGCCAAGCATGTCGGCTTCCTCGATGATTATGCCTTCTATATCTCCGGACTCGTCACGCTCTATGAAACCACCGGGACGGGGCGCTGGCTCACGGAGGCTTTGGCGTTGACGGAGAAGATGATCGAAGAGTTCTGGGACGAAGCAGACGGCGGGTTCTTCTACACTGGGAAGAGCGGCGAGCAGCTCATCGTCCGCTCGAAGGATTACTTCGATAACGCCACCCCATCGGGCAATTCAGTCGCCGCCGAAGTCCTCCTCCGTCTCTCAGTCCTGACCGAGAACGAGTCCTACAGGCGGAAGGCGGTGAATATCATCCGTCTCGTCAAGGACTCCGTCGCGCGCTACCCCTCCGCCTTCGGCTACGCGCTCGGGGCGCTCGATTTCTACTTCTCGACGCCGCAGGAGATGGTCATCATTTCCCCACGCGAAGGGGACGCGGACGTGCGACTGTTTATGCGTGAGATTTGGGGTCGGTATCTGCCGAACAAGGTCGTGGTGCAGGCCGTTGAGGGTGTCGAAGGGGCGTCTGAACTCCTGCCGCTATTAAGGGACAGGCATGCCGAGGGCGGGCGGACGACCGTCTACGTCTGTGAGAATTATACCTGCCGCCAACCCGTTACGACGCCCGAGGCGCTCGCCTCCCAGCTCGACGAAAACTTGTCCGAAGGTGCCGGATCAATCTAAGCAGGGGGCGAGCCGCACCTCGCGTCGGGCAGTAAGTGGTGTGGCTTGCGCCCTCCATCTTTTTTTTAAAGCGACACAACCAGTCACTTCTCTCTCATTTACTTCGAGGATTCGCGAAGCGCTTCAAGTAATTCCTGCCCGAAGCTCTCGATCTTAGATTGACCCAGACCATAGATCGTCGCCAGTGCTTCGAGCGTCTCGGGCAGCTCACGCGCCATGTGTTCAAGCGTGCGGTCGGCACAGACCATGTAGGCCGGGAGCCGCTGACTGTTCGCACGCCCAAGCCTCCACTGTTTCAAACGGGTCACAATCCTCTGCTCTTCGGGCGTGAGGGTGATGGCGGGAACCGGCGGCCTTCTTTTGCGCGGGCTGTTGTGCCCTGAATGACGTGAGGCGCTCAACTCCGCGGCCCGCATCGCCTGTTCGAGGACCCCTCGCTCGTCAAAAATTTTACGCAGCTCCGCGAACACGCGCAGTGTGACGCGCGCGTCCGCCGCCGCGTAGAGAAGCTGCGCGCGCGTCAGAGGGCGACGACGCCAGTTCGACTTTTGAAAACTCTTGTCGAGCGGGACACTGAAGAGGTGTTCGGTGACCGAGGCGAGGCTGTACGAGCTGAGGCTCAAAGCGGAGCGGGACAT
>JAIVJM010000311.1 GCA_020199995.1 Acidobacteriota bacterium
CTACTCTGCGCGCTCTTCGTCGCGGCCTGCAGCTCCGGCGTGGAGAAGGCGCAATCAAACAACTCCGCCAGCGCGAACGCCGCTTCAAACAGCGCCGCCGCGCCCGCGCCTTCGACCACTCAACCGGCGGGCGACGCCGCCAAGGCGAGGCTCAACGTGAACACGGCATCGGAGGATGAGCTGTTGAAGACCATCCCCGGCTTCGGCAAGCGGATGGCGCACGAGTTTGAGGAGTACCGTCCGTATCGAAGCATCGAGCAATTCCGGCGCGAGATCGGCAAGTACGTGAGCCCCGAGCAGGTCGCCGAGTACGAAAAATACATCTACGTGCCAATCGTGGCGAACGAATCGGACGCGGCGACGCTGCGACAGATTCCCGGCCTCGACGCGACGGAAGCCGAATCCCTGATCGCCGGGCGGCCATACCTCACGCGCGAAGCCTTTCTCTCGAAGCTCGCCGAGAAGGTTTCGGCGTCGGAACTGGTCGTCGCCAAAACTTACGTGGCGAACTAAATGAGTCCCGCCGACACTCTCGCGCGCCTGAGGCGGTTCCTGCTGGGCTTCTCCGTCATGCTCTTCGGCGGAACGCTGTTCGAGCTGTTCCTCATCGAGCACACGGACAGCCTCGTGCAGTTGATCCCGTTCGTCCTCTGCGGCGTGGGGACGCTCGCGTCGCTCGCGGCGCTCTTTCGCCCGCGCCGCGCGACGATGCTGGCGCTGCGCGCAGGGATGGGTCTCATCGTGCTCGGCAGCCTCTTCGGCATCTACGAGCACGTCTCAAACAACTTCGCGATCAAGCGCGAGGTTGACCCCGGCGCAGAGACCCGCGCCCTCTTGCTGAGCGCACTGGGCGGCGCGAACCCCCTGCTCGCGCCCGGCATGCTGGCGGTGGCCTCCGTACTGGCGCTGGCCGCGACTTACCGGAACCCGGCTCTCCGGACGAACTCTGAAGCGGAGGGCGACTGAACGGGCCGGGACGGCTGGCGGGCTGACGGAAGCGCTCCACGGCCCGCGCAGCCGTAGAGGCGAGGCCGCAAAAGTGAACATGAAAACTATCCAGACCACTCCTTTCACAGACCAGCGGCCCGGCACCTCGGGGCTGCGTAAGAAGACGCGCGTCTTCATGCAGCCCAGCTACCTTGAGAACTTCGTGCAGGCGGTCTTCGACACCGTGCGCGAAGACACGCCCGGCGGATTCGGCGCGGAGACGCTGGTGGTCGGCGGCGACGGGCGCTACTACAACCGCGAGGCCACGAGGACGATTCTCCTCATGGCCGCGGCCAACGGGTTCGGGCGCGTGCTTGTGGGCCGCGGCGGGATACTCTCGACGCCCGCCGTCTCGGCGGTCATCCGTCGCCGCGACGCTCTGGGCGGGCTCGTGCTCTCGGCCAGTCACAACCCCGGCGGGCTCGAAGCCGACTTCGGCATCAAGTACAACGTCCGCAACGGCGGCCCCGCGCCCGAGGGCGTGACGGGCCGCGTCTACGAACACACGCTCAAGCTCACGCGCTATCTCACGCTCGAAGACGCGGACATTGACCTCGAACACGAGGGCACAGTCCGCCTCGGCAAGACCGAGGTGACGATCATTGACCCGCTCGCCGACTACACTTCGATTATGGAAGAGCTCTTCGACTTCGAGCTTTTGCGCGTGCTCTTCCAGAGCGGCTTCCGGATGCGGTTCGACGCCATGAGCGCCGTCACCGGCCCCTACGCGCGCCACATCCTCGAAGAGCGCCTCGGCGCGCAATACGGGACGGTCGTCAACGCAGAGCCGCTCGAAGACTTCGGTGGCCATCACCCCGACCCGAACCTCGTGTACGCGGCGGAGCTGGTCGAGCACTTGAGCGGCGTGGATGCCCCCGACTTCGGCGCGGCCTGCGACGGCGACGGCGACCGCAACTTGATACTCGGGCGCGACTTCTTCGTCACGCCCGGCGACTCTCTGGCCGTCATCGCCGAGCACGCGCAGAGCGCCATCCACGGCTATCGCGCGGGGCTGGCGGGCGTGGCCCGCTCGATGCCGACGAGCACCGCCGCCGACCGCGTGGCCGAATCTTTAGGCGTCCCCTGCTACGAGACGCCGACGGGCTGGAAGTTCTTCGGCAACCTGATGGACGCGGGGCTCTGCACGATCTGCGGCGAAGAGAGTTTCGGCACGGGCTCGAACCACGTGCGCGAGAAAGACGGGCTGTGGGCCGTCCTCTGCTGGCTCTCCATCCTCGCCTCGACGCGCCTCGGCGTGGCCGAGGTGGTGCGCCAGCACTGGCAACGCTTCGGGCGCAGCTACTATCAGCGCCACGACTACGAAGGGCTGGAGGTGGCCGCGGCGACGCAGATGGTGGACGCCCTGCGCGACCGGCTGCCGGCGCTCGCGGGAATCGAGCTGGCCGGGAGCCGCGTCGCGCGCGCCGACGACTTCAGCTACACCGATCCGGTGGACGGCGGCGTGAGCGCGCATCAGGGGCTGCGCATTCTTCTGGAAGACGGCTCGCGCATCGTCTGTCGCCTCTCCGGCACGGGCACGCAAGGCGCGACGCTTCGGCTCTATGTCGAACGCTATCTGAAGGACGGCGGTGAGGGGGCCGTCGAGGAAATCCTCGCACCACTGGCGCAAGCCGCCAGAGAGTTGATTGAGCTGCGCGAGAGGTGCGGCACCGATGTGCCTTCGATCATCACCTGACGACCCGCACGCCCCTGCTCAGTGCGACACCCGGCGGGCGTGGGCTGGTAGCACCCGACCCGTCTCGCCTACAGGACGACGAAGGCCGCGCGAACGAGGCGTCCGTTCAGGCGAACGCTCAGCCCTCGTCTCTGATGGGCCTCTCCAGCACGGGGTCTTCGTATGATCTGCCCCCGAATATGAATTCGTGTGTGCCTGCCTGCCTGAAGCCCCACTTTTCGTAAAACCGCCGCGCCCTCAAGTTCTGCTCCCACACCCCGAGCCAGATCGTCTCGCGCCCGAGGCGCACGGCCTCATCCAGACAGGCGCGCATCAGTGCGCGCCCGTGCCCTCTTCCGATGACCCGCTGATCTAAATACAGCCGGGATAGCTCCAGAGGTTTCCGCCCGCGCACGCAGCCGGGGGCCGGGCCGGAGCGCAGCTTCGCGTACCCGACGGGCTGCCCCCCGACCTCGGCCAGCAGGAAGACCGAGTCCGGGTCCGAGATTTGCGCTGCGATCTGCGCCGGGTTGAAATTTGAGGCGACGTAATCCTCCACGTCCTCCGGGACGCTCTGCTTCAAGTAGGCGTCCCGGAAGGTGCGCGCGCCGAGCGCCGCCAGTGTCTCCACGTCACCGACCGACGCGCGGCGTATCTCGAAGTCGTCAGAGTCCATACCTGTTCTCCTGCGGGGCGGGCGAGCGCATGAGACCATCCCCGTTTCGACTTCAGGCCACCCAACCGGTCAGCCATGACGCGAACGCGAGCCAGACGCTCGTGCCTCCGAGCCACAGGCGCAGGGGCTGCGACGCGACGATAAGCAGGCCGCCCCACGCCGTGGCGCGATGGACGCGCCCGCGCACGCCGAGGTCGTAGACGAGGCAGGCCACGATGAAGAGGTCGGTGAGGCTAAAGAAAGCCGGCGGCCCCGCCTTGAGAAACTCGAAAGGCAGACGGGCGATAGCCGCGGCCAGAATCGAGATCGTTGCGAGGAGCATCAGCCGCTTGTGGACATCGGCCCGGCGTCGGAAATAGAAGCCCGCTCCGACCAGACATGCAAACACCAACACGTCAACGAGCGGGACAATCAAAAAGGAGAGTGGCGAAACCCCCTCCACCGGAGTCGCTCCCTGCTTCGCCCTGACGATGGCCGTCCCGGCCCCGACCACAGCGGCGAGAGCGCCCGCGCCCCGAAATACGGCCCGAGATAATAAGTCCGCGCGAAGCCCGCGAAGACGGTCAACACAATTGCCGCCGCCATGCCCGTATAGAACAGATGCTCGCGTCGTCTCCCCTCGATTCCCAACGGGGCCGCCACGCCCCCCTTCCCCACCGTCAATGTTTTCATTGGAGAGCTCCTCCGAAGACGTGTCTATCGCCAACCAACCGCCTCCCGGTCGCGGCATCAGGCCCGCATGAACCCGCCGCCTGACCGAGCACGCATACAAGTTTATCGCTGCACCAGAGGACGGGAGGGATGCTACGGGGCAGCAGGGTCGGATGTCTAGCCAGACCATCACCTTCCGCCCGTCTATTTTGTAGATGTGCGCTATTTTTTACACGCATCAAGCACCGAGTCAACCTCGAACGCGATAGCAATGCCAGCGTGCTCCTCAAAGAGCAGTTATCGGCTCTTCGCTAATTTCAACTCTCATTCGAGAACCTCTACTCAGTCCGACTAACGCCGCGAACTAACTCGCGCCGGGCGAGCGGCCTTCAATTTACAACAGAGGAAGAATCCTGAACAGAATTCTATCGAGGCGTCGGGCTGAATGGATTGTTATGCTGCCCTCTCGCCTTAGACACCACGCTTAAATATATTTAATTTAAGCGGCTCAAGTGAGAATCATGAATCCTTGACTTTAATGAGCAGACAGGACTATCCTGCGCCCGTTTCACTCACATAGTGATGACGAGTCCGACTCCCGTCACATCAACTCTTGCACCATCTATTCAACTCCGATCTAAACAGCGCAGCCCTGAAGGGTTGCCCCACTACAGAAGGAGGATAACCCTTTGACCCGAAGAACTGTCATATGTTTAGCGGTCGTTTGTGCCGTTCTCGCAGTGGCCCTGTTCCCACACTCCACTTTCAACACCACATCTTCTGCAAGGACAAAGAGCCCCTCGGCACAAACCCCTCTCCCTGACTTGATCGTGGATCAGGCATCGCTCAGGCAGCATTGGGTGGTACGCGTCGAGGACCTCCCGGCTGCGTTTTGCAGTGTCCAGGAGGGCGGTGTTACCCCCGGCACGCATACGGTGGTGCGGTTTACCGTTTCCACACCAAACATCGGCGATGCCGACCTCGTGGTGGGGGATCCGAACCAACATGTTGGTGACGGCCTCTTTGAATTCGCGAGTTGCCATAACCATTATCATTTCAGGCACTATGCGCTGTATGAACTGATAGACCCACGGACCGGGCTGGGCTGGCGCGCCGCCAAGCGCGGTTTCTGCATGGAGGATACGGAGCGGTTCAAGAGCTACACCGGAGTGGCTGACAATAAACCGCGTTTCAGGAACTGCGGCGCAATCGGCATCCCGGGCAATCAGGGCATCAGCAAGGGCTGGACGGACATTTACAACTGGAAGCTTGGCGGGCAATATTTCGTGCTCGACGGCGGGGACGGACAGGCGCCCGTGCCTCCCGGTGATTACGTGATCCGAATTACGGTCAATCCCGGATTCGTTCCAACTGCCGGAGAGCCTTGCCGCTACGCGGATGCGAACCGAGCGGGTGTTTGCCATCAGCTTCCGGAGTCCGACTTTGAGAACAACGTCTCGCAGATAACGATCACGATACCTGAGCACCCCGGCAGGCAAGGAGTCGGGCCGCTCAAAAATCAGCCGGCGATTACGGTGGAGCCTATTGACGGGCAGTGATTCGGCAGCCGGGCGATAACGTACAGCAACGACCTGCGCTTATCAAAATGCGCAGGTCGTTCATCTGACGCGCTGTCGGGATGCTCTTGTCCGGTTAGTAGCATGCGCTAATCCCTTTTTTACTCTTCGAGGGTCGCCGCAGCATAACGCCCGGCATCACCCGCCGCGCATTCGACTAAACAGGCACGGCGTCTTGCGGATGAAGGCTACGCTATTCGCGGTCGGGTGCATGCCGTTGTTAGGCTTCGTGCGGAGAAACACCAACCTGCCTTACGCGGGCACAGCCAACTTTTCAACCTGCTCGTCCACCGCTCTAACAACTGACTGGATTGAGTCAACCTCCCCCTCCCCGAAATACACTTCCCCACACTGGCTACAAACCCAAGCAGGGATTTTATCCAATTGCAGATGATAGCCTTTTCGATCAATGTGGAAGGGCGCTTCGCCGCGCTCCATTTTGCCCTGACAATACATACACTTCATAACTTAACCCTCACTCTGAAATCATGTGACCACTCATCCGCATCCGGCAGATATGCCGTAATGATAGCCAGATACTCGTCTTTAGACGAGCAAACGACGTGAATCACACGCCCGCTCTCGCCGTAGCCGAGCATCAAGCAACTATGCCCCCGCGCATCTTCGGGATAATCTTCGATGATTTCGCCATGTTCTACAACGCTGCGAATTTCGGACGCGGCAATCAGCCTGTCCGGGCGAGACATCTGGCTGATGGCATGAGGGAGAAACAAAAGACGTTGCGCCGCCGCCTGCCGAACTAAGGATAAGATGTCTGTTTCATCAGCCACGCTATAAG
>JAIVJM010000202.1 GCA_020199995.1 Acidobacteriota bacterium
CTCGAAATACTTGCCCTGCCGCACATCGGCGATGCCGCCGTAGCCGAGCAGCTCGACCGAGTGCTGGATGGCCTTGCCCTGCGGGTCGAGCACGCCGGATTTAAGTGTCACGTAAACTTTTGCTTTCAACTCTTCGGCTCCGTTCTCGTTGTCCGTCTTATTCTACTTGACCTTGCCCGGCCCCCACAAAGCGCGCCCCGGTCTGGCATTCGTGTGCTCGCCGTCGCGGAGCACCTGTGCGCCGTTGACGAAGACGTGGCGGACGCCCACCGCGTATTGGTGCGGCTTATCGAAGGTCGCGCGGTCGGCTATCGTCGCGGGGTCGAAGACCACCACATCGGCGAACATCCCCGGCTTGAGGAAGCCCCGTTTTTCAAGGCCGAGGTTCGTCGCCGGGAGCCCCGAAAGTCGCCGCACCGCTTCGGCGAGCGTGATGACTTTCTCTTCGCGCACGTAGCGCCCGAGAAGGCGCGCGAAGTTGCCGTAGGCGCGCGGGTGCGGGTTCGACTTGAGGAACTGCCCTTCGGGGGCCATCGAAGCGGCGTCAGAGCCGAACGAGACCCACGGCTGTTTGAGCTGCTCGCGGATATTCTCTTCGGACATCAGGAAATAGACCGTGCCGACGCGCGAGCGGTCTTCGAGCACCAAATCCATCATCGTCTCGACCGGGTCGGTGCCGCGCATCCTTGAGACTTCGGCGAGCGTCTTTCCCGTCAAAGGCTTGAGCTTTTCGGACTTGAAGCTGACGAGGATGACTTTCTCGGGCGAGCCGGCGGCCTGATACAAACTCTCCCACTCGTCGGTGGGCGCGCGCATCGCGTCGCCGATCTTCCGGCGCTCGGCGGGGTCGGCGAGCCTCTTGAAGAGCGCCTCGTAACCCCCGCTCAGAGCCCACGGCGGCATCGAGGCTTCCAGACCGGTCGCGCCCGCCGGGTAGGTGTACATGTCGGCGGTGATCTTGAGCCCTCGGCGCCGCGCGGCGTTGACCATCTCGATAACGCGCGCCATCTTCGGCCAGTTCTTCCGGCCCGATGCCTTGAGGTGATAAATCTCAGCCGGGAGCCCCGCCTCGCGGCTGATGCGGATCAGCTCCTCGACCGCCTCGACGAAGCGGTTGCCCTCGCTCCGCATGTGCGAGATGTATTTTCCTTTGTACCTCGCCGCGACCTTGCACATCTCGATCAACTCTTCCGTCCTCGCGTAAAACGCTGGCGCGTAGATGAGGGACGAGCCGATGCCGAGTGCCCCGGCCTCCATCTCGCGGCGGACGAGTTCGCGCATCTCTTCCAGCTGCGCCGGGGTGGGCTGCTTGTCTTCGAGGCCAATGACGTACTCCCTGATCGTCGTCGCGCCGACGAACGAGGCGACGTTCTGAGAGACGCCGCGGCGCTCCAGATAGGTGAGGTATTCCGAGAGCGTCGTCCACTCGATACGGAACTTGATGTCGCCCTGCTCCTCGACGAGGCGGCGCTTCATGCGCTCGTTGAGTGGCCCCATAGATTCGCCCTCGCCGAAAATCTGCGTCGTCACGCCCTGCCGGATTTCTCCCTGCGAGCGCGGGTCAACGATGAGGGATTCGACCGACCACGAGAGCATGTTGATGAAGCCGGGCGCGACGGCGAGGCCCCGCGCGTCAACACGCGCGCGCGCCCGCGAGCCGCGCAAATTCCCGATGGCCGCCACGCGGTCGCCGCGAATGCCGACATCCGCGCGCAAGGGCTTTCGGCCCGTCCCGTCGTAGACCATGCCGCCCTCGATGACGACGTCGAACTCCGCCGCGCTCCGCGTCTGCGCGAAGAGTGTCGTCGGCAGGAGCAGGAGGGCGAGGAACAGCGCGGCTATTCTTCTCAACATTAATCCGTTTCCTCTTTCGGGTTTCAACCGTTACCCTTTTTCCTCTGTCCCGAAGACGCGCGCGAAGACGACACCAACATTGCGCAGGTAGGTGTCGAGCGAGAAGACCTGCTCGACCTGCTCGGGCGAGAGTTTCCCCTTGATGTCTGTGTCGGCGAGGACGTGCGCGCGGAACTCGCCGCCCTCGTCCCACGTCCGCATGGCGTTGCGCTGCGCCCACTCGTAGGCCGTCTCGCGCGCGACCCCGGCGCGCGTCAGGGCGAGCAGGAGCTGGCCGCTGAAGACGAGTCCGCGCGTCAGCCGCAGGTTCTCCAACATGCGTTCGGGATAGACGACGAGGTTCTCGATGAGCGACGTGGACTTGGCGAGCATATAGTCGAGGGCGATTGAAGAGTCCGGGAGGATGACGCGCTCGGCTGAAGAGTGCGAGATGTCGCGCTCGTGCCAGAGGGCGACGGATTCGAGGCCCGCCAACGCGTAGCCGCGCACGACGCGCGCCATGCCGCAGATGCGCTCCGACAAAATCGGGTTGCGCTTGTGCGGCATCGCGGACGAACCCTTCTGCCCTTTTTTGAAACGCTCCTCGGCCTCGCGCACTTCGGTGCGCTGCCAGTGGCGGATTTGCAGCGCGAACTTTTCGAGCGAAGAGGCGACGATTGAGAGCGTCGTCAGATACTCGGCGTAGACGTCGCGCTGGATGATCTGCGTCGAGACGCGCGCAGGCGTCAGGCCGAGGCGCGCGCAGACACGCTCTTCGACTTCCGGGTCGAGGTGCGCGAACGCGCCGACCGCGCCGCTGATCTTCCCCACGGCGACAGCCTCGCGCGCGCGCTCAAGACGCGCGCGGTTGCGCCGCATCTCGTCGAACCAGAGCGCGAAGGTGAGCCCGAACGAGGTCGGCTCGGCGTGGACGCCGTGCGTGCGCCCGATCTGCGGCGTCTCCCTGAACTCGACGGCGCGACGCTTGAGGACTTCCAAAAGCGCGTCCACCCTCCCGAGCAGCAGGCCGCACGCATCGCGCAGCAGCAGAGCGTTCGCCGTATCCACCACGTCCGAGGAGGTCAAACCGTAATGGACGAAGCGCGCCGCCTCGCCGATTGACTCGGCGAGATTCGTCGTGAAGGCGATCACGTCGTGGTCGGTCGTCTTCTCGATCTCATTGATGCGCTCGACCGTGAAGGCGGCCTTGGCTGTAATCTCCTCGACCGCCTCGCGCGGAATCGTCCCCATCTCGGCGTGGACTTCGCAGACCGCGAGTTCGACTTCGAGCCACTTCTGAAACTTATTCTGCTCCGACCAGAGCGCGCCCATCTCGGGCAGTGTGTAGCGTTCAATCATAAGTGATGAGTGATAAGTGATGAGTGATGAGTAATACGTGATGAGAAAGTCTTTGTCTTCCCTCTTATCACTTATCACTCATCACTGTTTTAGCGTGTCCGAGCTGACCGAGTAGCCCGCGAGGAGCCAGCGCCCTCCGCGTTCGAGCATGGTGAATTTTTCCGTCGCCTCGCCGCGCTCGAAGCGCGTGCGGTAGACGAGTTCGAGCGAGTGGCCGGAGAGCGGCGCGGCGGCGCTCTGCTGCTCGCGCCCCGTGTGGAGCGCGCGGCTCTCGACGCGGCCCAGGCGCTCGCGCACGCGCCCGAGCATCCGCGCGTTCTCGTCGGCGCTGACGGCGGCGCGCCACTCCTCCGCCGCATCCTCGTAGACCTTCGCGTCCCGGCCCGCGGCGATGTCCTCCGTCACGCTCTCGACTGCCGCCTGCGCCGCAGGCGCAATCCCGCGCCGCTCGTCTACGGCGCAACCCGCGAGGAAGACAAAAGTAAAAAGGCAAAAGGCAAGAAGAGAGGCTTGAGGCTTGAGGCTTGAAGCTAGCGAAGACAAAGTGCTCTGACCAGCCTCCAGTCTCCAGCCTCCAGCCTCTCTTCTTTTCATAGCTCGATCCACGGCGTCGGCTCTTTGGGATGCGAGAGCGTGATTTTGGCGGTGGACTGAAAGAGCATGCCGCGCTCTTGGAGGGCGACCTCGGCGGTCAGCTTGGCGACGTGCGGGTTGTTGGCGCGCTGCGAGAGGTGCGCGAGGACGACGTGCTCGGCGGAGCCGTCGAAGCCGTCGCGCAGCCACACGGCCACGTCCTCGTTCGAGAGGTGGCCGGTGCGCGAAAGTATCCGCTGCTTGAGCTCCCACGGGTAGACGTCGCACGCCTTGAGCATGTCGCGGCTGTGGTTCGACTCGATGACGACCGCCGCGCAGCCCTTGAGATGCTCGGCGACTAAGGTTGTGATGCAGCCGAAGTCCATCAGCGTGGCGACGCAGACGCCGTCGTGGCGCGCCGTAAAGCCGAAGTTGTCGGCGGCGTCGTGCGGGACGGTGAAGGGGTGAAAATCTATCTCGCCGATGCGGAAGTCCTGGCTCGAAGAAATCTCCTCGGTGCGGTCGCGCAAAACTTCGGCGCGCTTGCGCGGCTCGTCCGAGGCCGAGGAGCCGTGGACGCGCTCGCGGATGTAGGCGTCGCGCGTCGCGCCGGAGATGTAGACGGGGCACTCAAGGCTCTTCAAGAGGACGCGCAGGCCGCCCGCGTGGTCGCCGTGCTCGTGCGTGATGATAACGCCGTCAAGCCGCGTCACGTCTTCGCCGACGAGCGCCAGCCGCCGCGCCGTCTCCTTCGCGCTGAGCCCCGCGTCCACGAGCACGCGCGTCTGCCCCGCGCAAATCAGCACGGCGTTGCCCGTCGAACCACTGCCCAGAACGGTTAGTCTCATCTCTCGCCTAAAAGCCGTAAATCGTGAATGGAAAGACGTTGTATCTTATCAACTCACAACTCGATTCATTCTGACGATTTATGATTCACGATTCACGGCTTTTCATTGCTTGCGCTCTTCGTCCGCGCGCCAGACTGAGCCGTCGGCATATTCGACGCGCGTGAGCCGTACTCTGCGCGTGCCGCTGCTGAGGTGGCGCGTGCTCTCTTCCGGCTTGATGTGAATCTCTTTGACGAGCGTCTGCGTCTCGCCGGGAGTGATCTGCTGTTTGAGCTGGGTGGAGTAACGCTTCGCCCCCTTCGACTCGTCGGGCTCGGCGAAGACGACCTCCCAGCCCACCGACCTGACAGCCTTCGCGCCCGTGTTCGGAGCGTGAGCCGCGCCCTGTACTTGAAGACGTAGGCCTTCCGGCGCTTGACCCGCACCGAACTGCCGGAACTGCCGCCGTCCACGATTTCGACCGGCGCGTAGCCTTCGTACTTCCAGTCGTCTGAGACGACCTCGATGCCGGGCGCGCTTGCCGAGACGTCCGTCTTTTGCGCGGCGACGGAGATCGCCAGCGCACACAGCAGGAGCGATGCTTTCAGCGCCGTTCTCGTTCTCATTCCAGTTAATGACAGGCGACACGCCTACGTGTGAGAAGTAAGAACTGTTTTTCTCCCGTCACCCGTCACCGCTTTTAGACTTCCAGACGCGCGCGGTCAACCTTGAAGCCGTTGAGGTTGCCGAGCGCACCGAGGGCGAGCGCCTCCGTCCTGAAGTGCTCGCGCGCGAGGCGCAGCAGGTCTTCCGGCGTGACGGCCTCGATGCGCGCAATGATCTCGTCGGGCGGGATGCGCCGACCGTGGACGATCTCCTGCCGGGCGAGCGCCCCGGCGCGCGCGCTCGTGGATTCGAGCCCGAGCAGGATGGAGGCGATTGACTGATCCTTGACGAGCCGCAGCTCTTCCTCGCCGACGGGCTCGCGCCGCGCGGCGCGCAGCTCCGAGAGCGAGAGGTCGAGCACCTCGTCGAGCTGTTCGGGCGACGTGCCCGCGTAGATTTGGAAGAGCCCCGCGTCGGTGAAGTGGCTTCCGCCGGCTCCGACCGAGTAGGCCAGTCCGCGCTCCTCGCGGACGCGCTGCCAGAGGCGCGACGAAGTGCCGCCGCCGATGATCGAGCCGAGCAGGCTCGCCGCGTAGCGGTCTTCGTGCCGCGACGAAGGCCACGGCGAGGCGAGCAGTAGGTGCGCCTGTTCCAGCTCGCGCTTGCGCTGGACGATGATCGGCGCGGCGTGCGCGGGCGGCTCCGTATTGTCTCCGTCCGCACCCGCAGCGGAGTCGGCCCCCCGCCGCTCGAAGGCGCGCCCGGCCAGCTCGACGAGCTGTTCGTGCGAGACGTTCCCGGCGGCGGCGATGACTAAGTTCCGCGGCGCGTAAGCCCCGGCGTGGAACTCGGCGGTGCACTCGTGGCCGAAGGACGAGACCGTCTCGGACGTGCCCTCGATGGGGCGTCCAAGCGGGTGGCCGGGGAAGTAGGCGGCGCTGAAGATTTCGGTCAAAAGCTCGTCCGGCGTGTCCTCGACCATCTTCATCTCTTCGATGATGACGCGCTGCTCGCGGCGCAGTTCTTCTTCGTCGAAGCGGGGCCGGGCGAGCATGTCCGAGAGGAGGTCGAAGGCCGCGGGCAGGGCCGCGTCCACGACCTTGAGGGCAAAGCCGGTCTGCTCGTGCGTGGTGTAGGCGTCGAAGTGGCCGCCGAGGCGGTCGCTCTCGACCGCGATGTCGAGCGCCGTGCGCCGCTCGGTGCCCTTGAAGACGGCGTGCTCGATGAAGTGGCAGATACCGTTCATGGCGGGCGACTCGTGGCGCGAGCCGCGCTTGACCCAGATGCCGACGGTCGCGGAGCGCAAGAGCGGCATGTGCTCGGTCAGAACGGTCAAACCGTTCGGGAACCTTGTGACCTGAACCTGTTCAGCCATCTCCGGAAAAGCTTCTGTGGAAATGCCTCTCGGCTGGGGCGAAGAGCTTTTTTGCAGCACTTCGCGTGCTTGAAGGAAAATGCACTCTCCGCACGGAAGCGGTTTTGGACACTAGAGTTTATTCCCGACGGGTCGTTCAAAACGACGCCGGATTTTACCGAAAGCGCGCGAAGCTCTTTCGACCCTCGCCCGGACGCCGCCCTGGACACAGTGAGAATGAAGGGTTCGCTTTTCCAGAACCCCTCGGCGCGACCGCGAGAGAGAGTCGCCGGCGTGGCTGCTTTCCAAATAGGGGGCGGCCCGGAGGTTTTGCCGCAATGAGAAAAACTTACTGGCGCACTTCGTTGGTTCTGCTCGCGGCGCTCACGCTCTCGGGCGAGGCGGGCACGGCAAGTGCGCTCGCGGCGGTCGAGGGCGAGAACACGCGACGCAGCAGCTTCGGCGTCATCAGCGGGACGGTGCTCGACAGCCGCGGCAACCCCGTGGCGGGCGCGCTCGTGAAGGTTCTGCGCGACGGCCTCAACGAGGTCGTCCGCGAGACCAAAAGCGCCGCCGACGGCAGCTTTTCGGCGCGCGTCACACCGGGCCGCTATCTCCTGCGCGCGCTGGCCGAAGGTTTCACCCCGGCCACTTTCTCCTCCGTCCAGATCAGTTCTTCGACCGAACTCGTCTACCGCTTCAACCTCCAGCCCGTGGGCGAAGGGCGCACGACGCCCGAACGCCGCGCCGACCGCAACGACCCCAAGTTCCGCATCCGCGCTTCGCAGACGCGCCGCTCAGTCTTTCACGCCGGGGAAGGCGACGAGGCCGTCGTCTTAGGCGAGGCCGCCGCGGGTGACGCCGAGAGCGCCGACGCGGACGGCGACGCGGAGACCTCCGACGGGGCCGTGGGCGTTGGCGGCGAGGTCGCGGAGCAGCAAGAGGAGCACCGCGCGGGACGGACGCGCATGCAGGGGTTCGTCGAGACTTACTACGCCTCCTCGTCCGGCCCCGGAGAGGGCGGCTCCGGCGGGGTCAACTTCGCCCTCGCCGCGCCCGTCAGCCGCCGGTTCGACATAATTTTCTCCGGCCAGTTGGGCGAGTTCGAGCGCCTCGAAGCGACGGCGCGCCTGCGTGCGGGGGCGCGTCACCGCTTGAGCGCGACGGTCGGCGGCGCGTTGATTCCCCTCACGCAGAAGACTGCAAAGATGCTCGGCGGAGACAAACTCGGCCAGTTCTCCGTGCGCGCGGTTGACGAGTGGGTCGTGCGCGACGGCATCGTCCTCGTGCTCGGCCTCGACTACTCACGCTTCACGGGGGCGGGGGGCGGCGCCGATTCCTTGAGCCCGCGCCTCGGCGCGGCCTTCGACGCAGGCGCGCGGACACGCCTGCACGCTTCGTTCGCGCCCGGCACTGACTCCGCGGCGCGCGTCTCCGGCGTCGAGATGTTGGAGGGCGGCCCCGTCCTCTTCAAAGAGGGCGCGCGGCAGGCCGTGGCGCTCGTTGACGGGCAGGCCGTTCTGGAGCGCAGCTACCGCCTCGAGTTCGGCGTCGAGCGCGTCCTCGACGGCGCTTCGAGCGTCGAGGCGACCGCCTTCTTCGACACGGTGGACGGGCGCGGCGTCGGGCTCCTGAGCACGCCGGCCAACGCCCTCTCGGACGCGGGTAACACCGGGGCGCTCCTGAACATCGCCAATCAGCAGGGCGGCGCGCGCGGCCTGCGTGTCGTCTACATGCGGCGCATCAGCCAGCACCTCAAAGCCTCCGCCGGTTACGCCTTCGGGCGCGGCCAAGCTCTCTCGCCCGAAGGCATCACCACGCCCGAGCAGCTCTTCCACAGCGATTTCTTCCAGACCGTCTCCGCACAGCTCGACGCCAGCGTCGGCGACGGGACGACCGTGCGGACTGTCCTGCGCTTCTCGCCGCGCGCCGCCGTCTTCGCCATTGACCCGTTCGACGGTCGGCTGGCCGTCTACGACCCGAGCCTGAGCATCCTCGTCACGCACGAGCTGCCGAACTTCGGCCTCCCGGTGCGCGCGCAGGCGACGCTCGACGCGCGTAATCTCCTCGACACCTTAATCGGCGTCGAGGACGGCGAAAGCATCCTTTCGCTCGGCGCGCTGCGGCGCACGGTGCGGGGCGGCGTGGCCGGGTCGCGCGCCGTGCCCGGAGCGCGGGCGTTGTCGCCTTCAGGGCGCAGCACAGTTGGGGAGCGTGTGACGGGCTCGGGCGTGTAAAAAAGCTGGAATACTGCTTGCCTCATAAGTTTCAATCTAAGAGGTCTTCCGGTCAGAGGGCTGTCTGGCGGGGCCGGGGCCGGAGCGGGCCTTCCGAATTTTCCAAGTTCCATCCGAAAAGCTGATGAAAAGTTCTGTGCTGACAACGAGGGCGTGGACGCTGCTAATCGCGGCGGCGCTGCTGGTTGCCGCCGGGACGCTCAACTTCGCGCAGCGACTGACGCACATCTCGCCGCCGACCGACGGCGTAAACTGGGTACAGACCCGCGACGGGATCACCGCCGACTCAATCGCGCCCGACTCGGCGGCGGGACGCAAAGGCGTCTTCGGCCTCGTGCGCGGAGACCGCCTCGTTGCCATCAGCCTCGACGAGAAGACCGACGAGCAGGTCGTCTCGACCCACGACGTCCAAATCTTCCTCGACGACGCGGGCGTCGGCGGACGCGTCCGCTACCTCATCGAGCGCCCCTCGAACCCGGAAGAGACGCGCTTCTATTACGTCTACCTCGAAGGACTCGGCGCGGCGCAGACGCTTTCGACGCGCGACCTCTATGTCAATTTCGTCGGCCTCGTCTATCTGCTCGTCGGCCTCTTCGTGCTCTTCAAGCAGGGCGAGCGCGCGCCCTACGTGCTCCACTTCGCGTCGCTCTGTCTGGCGGCCTTCGTCTTCCACTTCTTCAAGCCCTACGGCGAGCTGAAAGACCTCGACCTCGCCGTCGAGTTTCTCGATAACGCCGCGCTGATTCTGTTCGCGCCGCTCTTCCTGCACTTCTGCGCCATCTATCCCGTGCGCTACCGCTTCTCGGAGCGGCGGCGCTGGCAGGTGGCGCTGCTCTACGCGCCGGCGGCGGTGCTCATCGCGCTGACGGCCTTCTTCGACTTCACCGTCTACCTCAAGAACTTTCTGCCCGCCGCCATCTACGACCCGCTCGTCGCGCTCTACCTGCGGCTCCCCGAAGACTTCGTCGCGCGGCTCTCGATCACGCAGGTGGCCGGCCTCTCGATTGCGCTGGTGGTGGGCGCAGGCATCCTCGTGCGCCGGTTCGTCAAGAGCGATTCGGCGATTGTGCGGCAGCAGCTCAAGTGGGTCGTGTGGGGCTCGGCGCTGGCGATCACGCCGTTCACGCTGCTCTATGCCGCGGGGTATCTGTTCGGTGGGGGGCTGCCCGACTTCTTTCTGGCCGCGACGACGCAGGCGTGGCTCACCGACGCGGCCATCCTGCCGCTCGTCTTGATCCCGCTCACCTTCGGCAACTCAGTGGTGCGCTACCGCCTGATGGACGTGGACATGGTCGTGCGGCGCACAGCCGTTTACGTGCTCACCACCCTCACCATCGCCGTCATGATCGGCGCGGTCGTGTACCTCACGGTGCTCTCCGCGTTCGGGAGCGCGGTGCTGATGCCGGGGACGGGGACGACCGCCGGGATGATCATGATCGCGGCGATGGCGGTCATCACGATGCTGGCCGCGCCGCTCAAGAACTTCTTGCAGGAGCGCACCGAGCGGTTTTTCTACGGCGAGCGCTACGACCTGCGCAGCGGGCTTCTGGATTTCGGGCGCACGCTCTCGGCCACGACCTCGATTGAGCCGCTTCTGGACGCCCTCGTGGGTCGCCTCCAACAAGTTCTGGGCGTCGAGCGCATCGCCATCTTCATCGAGGACGCGCGCGCGCCCGCCGGCTACAGCGTGGCGCGTTTGGTGGGGCTGGCGAGCGAGGTGCTGGTGCCGCCCGACTTCCGCGAGATGATCCGCGCGCGCTCGGCTGAAGACGGCATCGTCCGCGCCGACGGCCTCGACCTCCCGCCCGAGACGAACGGCTTCGTGCGCCGCTCGCTCCACTACTACGTGCCGTGCGTCGTGCGCGGGCGGATGGTGGCGGTGATCGGTTTGGGCCGCTCGACGGGCGGCGCGCTCCTCTCTTCGGAAGACCTCGAAATCCTGCGCACCGTCTCGGGCTACGTGGCCGTCGCCATCGAGAACAGCCTGCTCTATCGAGAGCAGACCGAGAGGGCCGCCGAGTTGGAGCTGCTGAAAGAGTTCAACGAGTCCATCGTCGAGTCCATCAACGTCGGATTGCTCGCGGTGGACACCGAGGGGCGAGTCACGGCCTGCAACACGGCGCTCGAAGAGATGCTCGGCCTCAGCCGCGACGAGGCGATTGGGCTCGGTGTCGAAGACCTCTTCGCCGAAGACTTTGCCGAGACGCTTCGTCAGGCGCTCGGCACCGCGGGCTGGGAACTGGGCGAGCTGCGCAACATCTACAAGCTGCACACGGCGACGCGCTCGAACCGCCCGCTCATCCTCAACGTCGCGCTCGCGCCCCTCAAACGCGCCGACTCGGAGGTGCACACCGGCGCGCTCGTCGTGATGGAAGACGTGACCTCGCGCGTGCGCCTCGAAGAGCAGTTGCAGCAGCGCGAGAAGCTCTCTTCAATCGGCCTTTTGGCGGCGGGCGTCGCGCACGAGATCAACACGCCTTTGACGGGCGTCTCGTCCTACACGCAGATGCTCCTCGGGATGCTCGCCGAGACCGACCCGAAGCACGCGCTCCTGCAAAAGATTCACCGCCAGACCGACCGCGCGACAGGCATCGTCAACAACCTCCTCAACTTCTCGCGCACGGGCGGCGCGACCGACTTCAACGAGGTCGATGTGAACCGCGTCCTCGAAGACACGCTGCAACTCCTTGAGCCGCAGTTCCGGCAGAGCCGCGTCGAGCTCGCGCGCGAATACTCGTTCGAGCTGCCGCGCGTCCACGGCAACGCGGGCAAGCTCCAGCAGGTCTTCACCAACCTGCTCCTGAACGCGCGCGACGCCATCCCCGACGGCGGGAGCATCACGCTGCGCACCTCCTCCGGAGAGGCGGACGCCGTCCTCATCGAAGTGGCCGACACAGGCATCGGCATCGCGCCCGAGAACGTCGCGCGCATCTACGACCCTTTCTTCACCACGAAGGGCGTGGGCCGCGGCACGGGCCTCGGCCTCGCCGTCTCTTATGGTATCGTGCAGGAGCACTCCGGCCACATCGCGGTCGAGAGCGCCCCCGGCAAAGGTACGACCTTCCGCATCACGTTGCCGACCGCCGGCGCACACACGCGCCTGCAAGCCGCAAGCGACTAGCCAAGCCGTCCGCGCCCAAAGGCGAATCGGCTCGCAGTCGAACTTTCTATCCAACGGGGGCGGCACTTTGGCCGCCGATTGTAAGCCGCGGCGCGAGCCGAACCGGCGGCCAAAAGTGCCGCCCCTCAAAGTCAGGCGATTCGTCAGTTGAGCCGCTCCGACTCCGAACCGGACTTTCCCGTCCCGTTCGAGTCGAAACGTTTGTCCCTACACTGCCCCGAACCTGAAAGGTAAGATTATGTACCCCCCGCCTTACCGCTTCGTTCCGTCGCGACGGCTCCTTACCGTCACCCTCATCACGCTCTCGCTCGTCGCCTGCTGGCTGACGGGCACACGCCACCTTCCCGTCGCATCGGCTCAAGCGCCGCCCTCCTCTTTCAAAAACTTCGAGGGGCCGCAGGTGCATCCGCTCGCCATGACGCCGGACGGCACGCGCCTGCTCGCCGTCAACACGCCGAACGCGACGCTCTCGGTTTTCCAGTTGACGGGCGCGACGCCGCTCTTGACCGCCGAAATTCCCGTCGGGCTTGAGCCGGTGAGCGTGGCCGCGCGCAACAACCGCGAGGCGTGGGTCGTCAACTGGCTCTCGGATTCGGTGAGCGTCGTTGACCTCTCGACCGGCAACGTGACGCGCACGTTCGACGTGGGCGACGAGCCGACCGACGTGCTCTTCGCGGGCCTCGCCCGCGAGATGGCTTTCGTCTGCGTTTCCGGCAAGAGTCAGGTCAAAGTCTTCGACCCGTCCAACACCGCTTCATCGGGGTGGTGCGCGGCGTCGGCACGCACAACGGCAACATGGCCTTCGACTCGGCGACGAACCGCCTCTTCGTCGCCAACCTCGACTCCACGAGCGCCGTCCGCTTCGAGCCGAATTTGAAGGGACGCTTCCAGAGCAACCGCATCACGGTCGTCAACGCGCTCGCAGGCTCGACCCCGACCATCGCCGGCGCGTTCGACCTCAACCCGCATGTTGACCTCGCGGGGTCTGGCTCCGACGCCGAGCGCGCCGAGAGTCTGGCGCTGCCCGCCGACCTCGAACGCGCGGTGGACGGCACGCTCTTCGTCGCGGCCACCAGTTCGGCACGCGTCGGCGTGTTCGACTCTTTGGGCGCGGTGCAGGCGCGCATCGCCGTCGGACAGGGACCGACCGGGCTGGCGCTCGACGAGGGACGTTCGCTCCTCTATGTCCTCAACCGTTTCGAGCACACACTGAGCGTCGTCAACACCTCGTCGCGCGGCGAGGTGGCGCGCCTCTCTTTGGGCACGAACCCGGAGCCGCAGGGCGTGCGCGACGGCAGAAAGTTTCTCTACGACGCCAACCTCTCGGCGCACGGCACGGTGTCTTGCGCGAGCTGTCACCCGGGCGGCCACCGCGACGGGCTGGCGTGGGATTTGGGCGACCCGCGGGGCACGATGGATCAGGCGCAGGGCGCGAGCTTTCATCCGATGAAGGGGCCGATGGTGACGCAATCTTTGCGCGACATCGTCGGCAACGCGCCGCTTCACTGGCGCGGCGACCGCTCGAACCTCGCGGCCTTCAACGCGGCCTTCGTCTCGCTGCTCGGCGGGTCGCGCCAGCTCACGGCGAACGAGATGGCGGACTTCGAGGCGTTCGTCCGCGCGCTGGCCTATCCGCCGAATCCGAACGAGCCGGTTGACCGCTCGATGTCGGGCGGCGCTCTCTCCGGCCTCGGATTCTTCAGCCGCGAGAAGCTCGACGGCGGCCTGATTAATTGCAGCGATTGCCACATCACGACCAACTTCAGTCCGGGGACGAACAACTTGATCATCCCCGCCGCGGCGCTGCGAGAGCCGCAGGCTTTCAAAGTGCCGCAACTGCGCGGCCTCTACCAGAAGACCGGCCTCAACAAGACGCCCAACCCGAACGACACGCGCGGGCAGATCACCGGCTTCGGCTTCGCTCACGACGGCAGCTTCGACACGCTCTTTAACTTCATGAAGGCGCCCGTTTTCGTCTTTCAGGTCGACCCCTCGACGGCGGACAGTTGGCGGCACAGCATGACGACGTTCATGCTGGAGCTGGATACCGGGACGGCTCCGACGGTCGGCATGCAGGCGACGGTCAACGCTCAGAACAAAACATCTTTCGAGACGACGGCTCGTCTCAATCTCCTCGTGCGACAGGCCGATGCAGGCAACTGCGATCTCATCGTGCGCGGAATGTACGGCGGCGTCTCGCGCGGCTTCCAACACATGGGCGGCGGCAGCTTTCAGCCCGACAGTCTTTCGGAAGCACCCGTCTCTTTGCAGAAACTCGTTGACGCGGCGGGGACCGGCGCGGAGTTGACCTTCACGGGCGTGCCTGTTGGCGCGGGCCGACGAATGGGCATTGACCGCAACGGTAACAACCTGCTCGACGACGACGAGCCGCGGACTTCGGTGAGCGTGACGGGTCGCGTCGTGGACGCCTCAGGCAATGGCGTCGCGGGTGTGGCCGTCCTGCTCTCCGGCACGCAGAACGCTTTAACTGAGACGGATGCCCTCGGCAGATACGTCTTCAACTTCGTCTCGACCACGGGCGCGCACACCGTCATGCCGCAAGGCGCGGGGTTGAGCTTCACGCCGCAGAGCCGCTCGTTCGACAACCCGACGTGGAACGCCTCGGCCTCCTTCGTCACTTCGCCCGCGCAGGTCTCCGACGCTTCGACGTTCTTTGTCACGCAGCACTACAACGACTTCCTCTCGCGCGAGCCGGACGCCGGGGGGCGCGCCTTCTGGACAAACGAGATCGAGCAGTGCGGCGCGGACGCGAATTGCCGCGCGCTCAAGCGGCAGAACGTCTCGGCGGCCTTCTTCCTCTCCATCGAGTTCAAGGAGACGGGCTTCCTCGTCTACCGCGCCGCGGGGGCTTCGTTCGGCAACCTCCCCGGCAAACCCGTGCCCGTCAGCTTCCAGCAGTTGATGGTTGACACGGGGCGCATCGGGAGGAACGTTGTCGTCGGGGTCGGCGACTGGCAGGCGCGGCTGGACGCGAACAAAACTGCTTTCTTCCGCGGTTGGGTGCAGCGCCCCGAGTTCGTCGCGCGCTTCCCCGAGGGGATGACCGCCGCCGAATTCGTGGGCGCCCTCAACGCCAACACCGGCGGCTCGCTCACGACAGACGAGCACAACACGCTCGTCAACCAGCTCGCCGGCGGGACGCTCTCGCGCGCCAACGTGGTGCAGCGCGTGGCGGAGAACGCCGAGTTCGCGCGCCGCGAGTCAAACAAGGCGTTCGTCCTCATGCAATACTTCGGCTATCTCAGGCGCAACCCGGACGACGCGCCGGACGCTGACTTCCGCGGCTATAACTTCTGGCTCACGAAGCTCAACGACAACGACGGCAACTTCATCAGGGCGCAGATGGTCGAATCCTTCATCACCTCTATCGAGTACCGCCGGCGTTTCGGCCCGCAGTGATTTCGCGGAGGCCCGAAGGCGAGCGAGTGCGCTCGTCGTCCCGAAGAGATGAGGCGTGGGAGACAAGCGTTGAAGTCCTGTCTCCCCCGCCTCTTCTCTCCGGGGCCGGAAACGCCCAACACTCTTCCGCGCTCGCGTCCCGGCGGAAGAAAATATTTGCTTTTCACTTCGGCGGTGATAATCTCGCACGCGCTCTCGCGGTAAAACTCCTGAAAGACTGGTTCTCTCCTTATTATGAACACGAGCAATCCTGTTCTCGACGCACGCGTGCGCACCGCCCTGCGCGCGGCTCTCTTCGTGCTGACCTGCGGCGCCGCGGCCTGTGCGTGTCTCGCGCCGGACGCGGCGCGCGCGGCGGGTGGCTCGTCCGCCGCGCGCGCCGTCGCTCAAGTAGACCGTCTGGACATCCGCCTCCGCTCTTTCTCGCCCGGTGCGACCGGTCACCTCACCATCGAGGCGAGCGAGGGCGGCGGCAGCCTTCGTCTGACCGTGCTCAATCTCCCCGACCCGCAGACGCTCGCGAGCGGCGCTCGCACCTACGTCGTGTGGGCGAGCGGCGACGGGCGCATCCTCCGCCTCGGCGAGCTGCGCCGCGACGAGCGCGGCAACGGCGGCCTCGCCTTCGAACGCCCCGCCACCTTCGAGCGCTATAGCGTGATTGTCACCGCCGAGATGAGCGCCGGCGCCGAGCGCCCCGGCGCGCCCGTGCTCTCGACGCGCGCCAACGAAGCCACGACCCTCTATCCGAGGCTGTCGAGGAAAGGTGCGTCTGCCGACGCCGCGCCGCCGCCGGTCGTCGCCCCGCCTCCCGCCGCTGCTCCGTCCGCCGCGAGAGGCACGCGCCGCGTGGCCGGGGATTTTTACGCCGAGGTCGAAGACGCGCTCGCGTCGAAGGGCGGCGGTCGCGTAATCGAATTTGAAGGTGAGCGTCTCGCGCCGCGCGCAGGCGGCGCGGCGCGCGTCACGGAGCACACGGGCCGCGCCTACGTCCGCGCCAACTTCCGCGGCGTGCCCCTGCCCGTGTCGCCCGGCGCGACCACCTACGTCCTCTGGGCCGTCGTCCCCGACGGGCGCATCATCTACATGGGGAGCCTCCCCGCCACCGAAGACCTCAACCGCGCGGAGGTCTACGTCCGCGTCGCCGGCTTCGACGCCGACAACTTCAGCCTCTTCGTCACCGCCGAGCGCGCCCGCCCCGTCCACACCCCCTCCGGGAGCCGCGTGCTCACGCCGAAGAACGCCAAGCTCATCGTCAAGTGAACGGCGCGCGCGCGTTCGTCAGCCGCGCGCCGCACGTTATAGAATAAATGACGAGCGACGAGTGACGGGTGACGCGCCGGAGGCATCTCACCCTTCATCTGTCACTCGTCACTTTTTTGAAGGGGTTCTATGGCGAAGAAGGGTTCCGTGCTCGTCGTTGACGACGAGGAAATCATGCGCGACGTGCTGGAGACGCTGCTCTCGGCTGAAGGGTATCGCGTCGATCTGGCGAAGACCGGCGAAGAGGGGCTGGAGATGTACGGGCGTCGGACCTACGATCTGGCGCTCCTCGACGTCTCGATGCCGGGGATGGGCGGCCTGCGCGCGCTCGAAGAGATTCTCAAAGTAGACGCCGAAGCGGTGGTCGTCATGATCACCGCTTACGCCACTTTCGACACGGCCATCGGCGCGTGGGAGCGCGGCGCTTACGGGTGCATCCGCAAGCCCTTCCAGAACGAGCTGATTCTTTCGACCGTGGCCGCCGGCATCAAACGCCGCCGCAAGGAGGAGGAGCGGCAGAACCTCCGGCGCGCCATGAGCCGCAGTGTCGAACGCGGGAGCATCATCGGCCGCTCCGAGAAGATGCAGGCCGTCTTCTCGCTCGTCGATCAGGTCGCGCCCGCGCGCTCGACCGTGCTCATCACGGGCGAGTCGGGGACGGGCAAGGAGTTAATCGCCAAGGCCATCCACGAACAGAGCCCGCGCGTCGCCCGGACCTTCGTCACGGTCAATTCGTCGAACATCCCGTCGGAGCTTCTGGAGTCGGAGCTTTTCGGCCACACGCGCGGCGCGTTCACCGGCGCGGTCGCGGCCAAGAAGGGGCTCTTTGAGGTCGCCGACGGCGGCTCGATCTTCCTCGACGAGATCGGCGACATTCCGCCCGAGACGCAGGCGCGTCTCCTGCGCGTGATACAGGAGCGCGAATTCACTCCCTTAGGCGACACCACGCCGCGCAAGGTGGACGTGCGCATCATCGCCGCCACCAACATTGATCTCCGCGAGGCCGTCCGGCAGGGCGCGTTTCGCGAAGACCTCTACTACCGGCTCGCCGTCGTCCCGATTGAGCTGCCACCTTTGCGCGAGCGCCGCGAGGATGTGCTCCCGCTCGCGCAGCACTTCACGCGCAAGTACAACGAGGAGAACGACCGCGAGGTCTCGGACCAGCTCGCGCCCGAAGTGCTCGCGCTGCTGGAGAGCTACACTTGGCCGGGCAACGTGCGTGAGCTTGAGAACGTCATCGAGCGCGCCGTCGTCATCGCACCCGGACGCGAGGTCACGCGCCAGTGCCTGCCCATCGAAATTCAGGACCCGCAGAAGGCCTTCAACGCCGCCCCGCTCTCGGGCGCGGGCGGCGCGATTGACGTGAGCCACGGCGTCAACTTCTACGACGAAGTGCGGCGCTTCGAGATAGACCTCATCCGCCGCGCCCTCGACCAGACGGGCGGCCATCAGTCGAGGGCCGCCCGTCTGCTGGGGATGAACGCGACGACGCTCAACTCCAAGATCAAGACCTACAACATCCAACTGCGCTCCTGACTACTTACGCACATAGCGGTGCGGCCTGCCGCCACTCCGCAAGAGGTGGTCTAAGCTCCACGAGCCGCCGCCCGCCACGGCCAGATACAGAAACACGAAGCAGTAGAGGACGGCCAACTCACCTCCGTTAGTAACCGGCCAGAACCCTTTCGACGCATGCGCCATGAAGTAGGCCACCGCCATCAGGCCCGATAGGACGAAGGCGATGGGACGCGAGAACAGTCCCAGCAGAAGAATCAGGCCGCCGACGAGTTCGAGGATCGCTGCTACCAAAATCAGCGGGGGCATCCCTTTGGGCTGCGGGGCTGCGGGTTGTTGAGCGTTCTGCTCGACGACCGGTGGTGGGCACGGCGATGGTGCCGGGGGTGGATAGCCGAAGAACTTCTGCGCGCCGTGCTGCATCAATAATAACGCCGTGATGATGCGCAGGACGCTGAGCACGCGCGACGCCCATTGAGACGGGGATGAATTCAGATCAGCCATCAATTTCCTCCAAACAGCAAAAAGGTTAACTTGCCTTCAGGCCCGAAAGTCGCGGCTCCGTGTTTTTAGCCTGCGCTTTCGTCGCCGAAGAGGTATGCGTTCATGCTGAGACTGCCGTGAGTCCAGCCCCGGTGCACACTCCGCCCGCGCACTTGCCGGCGAGTTCGATTTCGTCATGGCTATACTCGTCGCCATGATACCTATCGAGAGCCGATTCGGCACGCGTCGGGCGACGCTGGGGGGCCGGGGACGGCGCATGTTTCTGTTTACAAAAGGCCGGGACGAAGGTATCTATTCTGTCATGGAGAGGACGATTGAGGCCGTCGAGAAGATGAGCGGGCCGGAGGCGCGCTTCGAGCGCGTGCGCCGCGCCGCGGGCTTCGTGCTCGCGCCCGCCGTGTTCGCGCTCCTCCTGCTGCTGCCCCTGCCGGGGTTGAAGCCGGAGGCGCACCGGCTCGCCGCGGTGATGGCCGCGGTCGTGGTGTTGTGGATCACCGAGGCGCTGCCGATGCCCGTCACGGCGCTGCTCGGCGCAGCCTCCTGCGTCGTGCTGCGGGTCGCCCCGGCGAAGGAGGTCTTCGCGCCTTTCGCCGACCCTTTGATGTTCCTCTTCATCGGCTCGTTTATCCTCGCGCGGGCCATCTTCCTCCACCGGCTCGACCGGCGTCTGGCCTTCGGCGTACTTTCAATCAAGTGGGTGGGCGCGCGCCCCTCGCGCATCCTCTTCGCCTTCGGCGCGGTGACGGCCTTCATCTCGGCATGGATTTCCAACACGGCGACGACCGCCATGATGTTCGCCATCGGGATGGCCATCCTCGCCTTTCTCTTCGACAACGAGAGGACGGGCGGGAGCAAAATCAACCCCGCTTACGCGACCGCGCTGATGCTCATGACATCGTTCGCCGCCTCTGTGGGCGGGCTCGCCACACCCATCGGGACGCCGCCCAATGTCATCGGCCTCGGCTTCATCCGGCAGCTCGTCGGCGTCGAATTCCCCTTCTTCAAGTGGGCTCTGATCGGGACGCCCGTCGTCGTCATCCTCTTCCTCTGGCTCTTCTTCTATCTCAACTGGCTCTCGCCCGCCGGGGTCAAGGAAATCGAGGGCAGCCGCGAGATGCTTTTGCGCGAGCGCGAGAGTCTGGGCGGCTGGACGCGCGGGCAGAAGTCAACGCTCGTCGCCTTTCTCGTGACGGTCGGGCTGTGGGTCGTCCCCGGCCTCATCGCGCTCGCGGCGGGCGATCAGAGCGCGATTTATCAGGGCGTCAACCGCAGCGTGCCCGAGGCGGTGGCGGCGGTCGCCGGCGCGACGCTGCTCTTCCTGCTGCCGGGCGACGCGGGCGCGCGCGCGATTAACTGGGAGGAGGCCGTCAAGATAGATTGGGGCGTGGTGCTGCTCTACGGCGGCGGGTTCGCGCTCGGCGTGCTCTCGTTCCAGACGGGGCTCGCCGAGGCGGTCGGGCGGAGCCTGACGGGGGTCGGCCAACATGGTCGTCCCCGTCGTGATCGCGATTGCGAAGGCGCAGGGCGCAGACCCCTTAGAGCCCGCGCTCGGCGCGACGATGGGCGCGAGCCTCGGCTTCATGCTCCCCGTCTCGACGCCCTGCAACGCCATCGTCTACGGTTCCGGCTACATCCCTCTCTCGCGCATGATCCGCTACGGCGTCCTGCTCGACGTGGTCGGCGTCTTCGTCATCGTCGCGCTCGTCCACCTGCTCGTCCCTCTGCTGCGCTGAATATTGACATTCGTTAAGAAGTCACAACAGCCCCGCGAAATATTTGTATGGAGACCATCGTTTTTCTTGAACGCGACACATTGGAGGCCGAGCTGCGCGCGCCCTCGTTCGCGCACCGCTGGGTGGATTACGGCGCGACGCGTCCCGAAGAGGTGGCGGAGAGGTTGCGCGAAGCGACCATCGCAGTGGTCAACAAAGTGCCGCTCGGCGCGCGTGCGCTCGCGCAGCTCCCGCGTCTCAGGCTCGTCGCCGTCGCGGCCACGGGCGTAGACAACGTTGACCTGACATTCTGCCGCGAGCGCGGCATCACGGTCTCGAACGTGCGGGGGTACGCACGCCGAAGCGTCCCCGAACACGTCCTGATGCTCGCGCTGGCGCTCAGCCGAAGGCTCGTCGCCTACCGCGAAGACGTGCGGCGCGGCGCGTGGCAGCGCGCCGCGCAGTTCTGCCTGCTTGACCACCCCGTTCACGAACTCCACGGCTCGACGCTCGGCATCGTCGGCTACGGCACGCTCGGTCGCGGCGTGGAAGAGCTGGCGCGGGCTTTCGGGATGCGCGTCCTCGTGGCCGAGCGCAAAGGGGCCGCGACTGTGCGCGAGGGCCGCACGCGCTTCGACGAAGTGCTGCGCCAAAGCGACATTCTCACGCTGCACGCGCCGCTCACGGAAGAGACCCGACACCTCATAGGAGATGCGGAACTCGCCTCGATGCGGCCTTCTGCGTTGTTGATTAATTGCGCGCGGGGCGGAGTGGTGGACGAAAGCGCGCTCGTGGAAGCGCTACGCGAAGGGTCGCTCGCGGGCGCGGGTGTGGATGTGCTCGGCGAGGAGCCGCCGCGCGAAGGCTCAAGCCCGCTCCTCGCGCTCGACCTGCCGAACCTGCTCGTCACTCCCCACATCGCGTGGGCCAGCCGCGAGGCAATGCAGGCGCTCGCCGATCAACTCATCGCCAACCTCGAAGCGTTCGTGCGCGGCGAGCCACAGAATACCGTAAATCGTGAATCGTAAATCGTGACAAGAAAGAACTGGATTTTCTGGTTGCGATTTACGATTCACGATTTACGGTTTTAAGCCGTTTCTTCGGGGTGATCCGCCGTGTAGTGGCGGAGGATTTCCAGCCCGAGCCGGGAGCGCGGGTCAATGGTGCGGAGGTGTTTGCGCCCCTGCATCTCCCAGAGGGCCGTGACCTGTCCGTCCTTCTCGACGGCGTGGTAGGAGATTTCCTCGGGCGGAGCCTCGGGCTGCGGCTCGGCCTCGGGCTGCGATTCAGTTTGCGCTGCTGTTGCGGTTTGAGCGTCCGCCTGCGGCTCTGTCTCCGTCTGGGTCTGCGCCGCCGCCTGTCCGCCCTCCGCGCCGCCTCCTGCTTCGCCGACCGCTTCCGGCGCGCCGGACACGGCGTTTTCGTTCTCTGACATATCTTTCCTCTCCGAAATTTTCTCTTAGATTTTTGAGTTGATTTGCGGGAAGGATTGTGGCACACGCCCGCCGCGCGTGTCTAGCAGCAGAAGAAATGATGAATGAGAAGCAGCAGCCTGTTTTTCATTCATCATTCATCATTTCTTTTCCCTTCCATGTCGCGCCGCCAAATCTCCTTCTGCGTCCGGTAGACGAGCAGGCAGAGGACGAGGAGACCGCCGGCGGCGACGTAGGGCAGGACTTTCTCCATGCGCCGCGTGCCGTTGAAGATGACGAGCGTGTTGAGCGTGATGAGCGCGATGCGGAACTCCGTCGGGCCGAGCCCCATGTGGCTGATGCTGAACTTCTCCGTCGCCGCGAAGGCGAGGAACGAGTTGACCATGAAGCCGCCGAAGACGGCGAGGAGGAAGAAGAGGTGCCGCTGCGAGTTGGCCGGCAAAATCAGCGCGTAGCCCGCCACGACCGAGCAGAGGAAGACGTAGTCGAGCAGGTGATCCATGTAGAACCCCCACTTGACGAGACCGGTGTTGCGGTACTTGCCGACCTTGCCGTCGAAGAAGTCCGTCAGATACTGGCAGAAGATCATCAGTGAAGCTCCCCACAGCCAGCGCCGGTCGCCGCCCGCCGCGAGGAAACTGAAGAAAACGATTAACGCGCACCACACGAGCGTCAGCATCGTCAGGTGATGCGTCCCCAGCCACGAAGGGATGGCGGGCACGACGCGCCGCGCCATGCGCCGCTCAAGCGGCGAAAGGATGGACGAGCTTACTTTGTTGGCCCCCGCGAATTGCTCTCTGAACATTTGTCACCCCGGAAAAGATAAACTCGGGAGAAATGAATCCCGCAGCCCTGACTAAGCACGACGCGTGCCGCTCCGGCGGCGCTCGTCGAACTCCGACGGAAAGCCTTCGAGGCGTGCGTCTTAGCGTGTGAAGGCCGACGGTGAAGTTCGACAGTGAAGGCCGGGCGGGCGACGAAAGGGCCGCCGTAAAAATTTGGCAGGTGACGGATTTATGGGCTGCCGCCGCTCAGAGCGGGAGGTGCCACACCTTCTTCAAGACGAGGGCCGCGCCGCCCGTTATGAGGAGGACGAAGGTGGCGACGAGGAAGAGAATCTTGCCCATCGTCATCGCCGACGAGACCAGCGCCATCGCCGTCGGCAAGTCCTCCGGAGCCCCGTTTTTGTAGGCGTTGAGAACGCACCACATGCTGACGCCTTCGAGGATGTCGAAGGCCCCGGCGATGAGCGGCGCGAGCCAGAGGTAATAGGGCCTCGAAGGGTCGCCGGGCGTGTGCGCGAGCGCGTTCTGGAGGTAGACGATGATGATGGCGGCGGCGGCGGCGTAGAGGACGGCGAAGCCGAGGTCGTATTTGATGAAACGCCGGTGCGCGTCGAAGTGGCCGGGCTGGTAATGCGTCCCGAGCATCTGGAAGAGCTTGCCGGGGCCGTAGCCCGGGGTGGTATCGGTCGAAAAGTATCTCTTTTTTTCCTCGCCATTCAGGTCGTCGATGATTGGCCTCTTCGGGTCGAGATAGCCGAAGAGGCTGATGACGAAGAACAGAAAGAGGAGCGACGCCAGCGCGAGTTTCCAACCGATTGGGTTCGCGGTGAGATTATCAGGCCACATGGATCATCCTCCGGGGCGTGTGTGCAGTGTGTGGCGGCCAGAGGCCCGCCGGACGTGGGGCTTCGCGGCGCGGCGCGGGTTGACGACGCCCCAGCCCTGCCGGTCAATCTCGATGTCGGGAAGACGCTCGGCGGTGTCGATGAGGATGCGCTTGACCTGCTGCGGAGACAGACGCGGATTGGCTTCGAGCAGGCAGGCGACGATGGAGGAGACTATCGGCGCGGCGAAAGAGGTTCCGTCCACGAACTTGTAGTGCTCGCTGATGACATCGTTCTCATGCAGTTTGACTGAGATGAGGTGGCGCAGGAGGTAAACAGGCATGTCGCGCGACTCGTCGAAGTCGCGGTCGACGCCCTTGTGCGCTTCGATGATGGGCCGCAGCTCTTCATCCGCGGCGCGGTGAAGTATGGCGTAAAGCTCGGCCTCGGCGGCGGTCGGCGTGTGCGGCAGGATGGGCGCGGGGACCCAGATGCCGGGCGCGAGGACTTCGGGCTTCTGGAGCCCGTCGAAGGTCGGCCCGTAGGACGAGCGGTACATCCCACGGCGCGCGGGGTCGAGCGAATTGCGATCGTCGAGGCCGCCGACGGCGATGGCGGAGGGCGCGGAGGCGGGCGGCAGCACGGGGTGGCTCGGCTCGTGTCCCGCGTTGCCGACGGCGCACACGACGACGAGACCCTCCGAAACGGCGCGCTCGACCAACTGCGAGAGCGGATTGTCGAGGTACGACTGCTCCGCGTCGCCGCCCGCCGAGATGTTGACGACGCGGATGTTGTACTCCTCGCGGTGCTCCAGCGCCCACTTGAGCCCGCGCATGATATTGCGCTCGGAGACCCGGCCCCCCTTGCTCACCTTGACGCAGACGACGCTTGAGTCGGGCGCGATACCGCGGAAGAAGCCGCCCGAGAGAGCGCCGTTGCCGGCGGCGACGACCGAGGTCATCATGCCGTGCCAGCTCGCCGTCTCGGGCGTCTGGAGCGTGCCCGTCCCCTTCGGGATGACGTTGTGGTAGGCGAGGATGCGGCTCGCGGGCGTTGTCAGGTCGGGATGCGCGTAGAAGCCCGAGTCGAGGAAGGCGACCGTCACGCCGCGCCCCGTGTAGCGCTCGTCCGCGCCGAGCCGCAGCCATGTCGGCAGGACATAGCGGCCCTGCTCGAACACGACGGCGTACTTCTCAGACTGGACGCGCGCGCGCTCGAACAACTCGACGCAGCGCGCGCACACCGTGGAGACCAACTGCCCGCCCGGCGCGTTGGCCGCGACCAGCTTCTGCGTCCCTTCGGAGAGCCGGTCGAAAGCGACGAGCCCCGCGCCCGCCTCGCGCGCGCAGACGGGACAGGTGGGCCGCCCGGCTGCCACTTCCGAATGGTGCCCCGTTGGTTCGAGAGAGATGAGGTCTGACACGTTTACAGGTATACCCCTTGAAGAAAATTTTTGCGCGCGCGTCGGTTCGCATATCATGCAAGCTAAACGCCGCCTAACGCAAGGCCCCCGGCACGGCGCGCACGCGATGGCGTCGCCCACCCAAATGTTATAAATTACCCACCACCGAAAAACTTAAAAGAGACCGGGAAGAGGAATCCGATGGCAAAAGAACAGACGAGCGTGCCTGACATCTTCCGCCGCGCACAGGCCTTGATGCGCGAGAACGAGGGGATGACTCTGAAGGATTTGCGCGCGACGCTCTACCGGGAATTCAACGGCTCGCCGATGCCGCCGCTGCACAACGTGACGATCCCCGAGCAGGACTCGCGCGCGCCCGAAGAGGACTGGACGGCGGGGCTCTCTCTGGTCCTGCGCGGCATCCAGACGGAAAACTGGCGCGAGATCATCAACGGCATCGCGCTCAGTCTCGAGCAGACCGTCCGCTACGAGCGCGAGCGCGGCACGCTCGGCACGGCGGACGAATGGCACGACCGCGGCGCCGGAATCGAGGGCGCAATCCAGAAGGGCTCCGCCAAGTGGATGCCCGAAGAGTTGAGGCGGCTCGCGGAAGGGGCCGCGAAAAAGCCGTGAATCGTCAATCGTGAAGAGCAGTTCCTTCGATTGACGATTCACGATTGACGATTCACGGCCTTTGGAGTTTCTATGAGTTTCCTAGACGGCATTTTCAAAGACCCGTTTTACCAGCAGGGCGATCCGCGGCGGGCCGAGGAGTTCGGGGGCGGCGAGGTCATCGTGAGCCCGGACACGCGCCGCGCGAACCGCATCCCGCCCGGTCAGACGCGCACGCGCAAGTGGCCCGTGCTCGACGCGCACGGCACGCCGGACGTTGACCTTGCGACGTGGGAGTTCGAGGTCGGCGGGCTCGTCGAGAAACCTTTGAAGTGGTCGCTCGACGAGTTCATGCAGTTGCCTTCGGTGCGCGTCTACGCTGACTTCCACTGCGTGACGCGCTGGTCGCGGCTCGACAACGTGTGGGGGGGCGTCCCGACGCGCGAGGTCGCGCGGCTCGCGGGCATCCTGCCGGAAGCGAAATTCGTCAGCGCCTCGGCCCACGACTACGGCTGGACGACCAACCTGCCCGTCGAATACTTCCTCGCCGAAGACTCGCTCTTCGCGTGGTCGAACGACGGGCAGCCGATCCCGCCGGAGCACGGCGGCCCCGTGCGCCTCGTCGTTCCGCAGCTCTACGCATGGAAGTCGGCGAAGTGGGTCAAGGGCGTGCGGTTCCTCGCCGAAGACGAGGCGGGCTTCTGGGAGGAGGGCGGCTATCACATGCGCGGCAACCCGTGGGAGGGCGGCGACGGCGAGCGCTTCCGCTGGCAGGGGGAGGAATAGAGAAGAGGCTGGACGCTGGAGGCTGGTTGAGAACGAGGCTCCATCCTCTTCTGACAAGTCCCCCAGCCTCTAAAAATAAAGGGAACGGCACTTCTCGCTTGAAGCAGCCGTTCCCTTTCCCCTTGAATGTTACTTTTTCAGTAACGGGCGCATTATGGATACCCGTTGCACGGCAAGTCGGTACGGATCCGGACAAAAAATGTGACGGAAACATTCCTTTTTTCTCGCGAGAAGTATGCGCGCGACGGGCGGTGGTATACTCGCCGCCACTCCCTTCAACCCAGTAGAGAACTTTGAGGCGCGCGAAACATTTTCGCGCCACAGGCGTGGCAACATCCGACCGGAAGGGATGACTAGTCAGACGGAATAATCGTGAGCGAAACCACGACCCCACAGACGACAGAGCCGGCGCGCGCGCGCGCGTCCGACGCACACGTCGCGGCTTCGGCGGCGGCGGCGGCGGTGCCGAAAGACGCCGCCGCCGTCATCCTCCTGCGCGGCGGTGACGACGCCGGAACGGACGACCCCTCGGTCTTCTGGGCGCGGCGGGGCGCGCGGATGTCGTTCCTGCCCGGCTTTCACGCCTTCCCCGGCGGGCAGCGCGAGGCGTCGGACGCCGATGTGCCGGTCGAGCACTCTGGCGAAGCCGAACTCTCGACGATGATCGCCTGCGCGGCGCGCGAGCTGTTCGAGGAGACGGGCGTGCTCGCGGCGCGCGGCGCGGAGACCCTCACGAAGGGGCAGCGCGCCTCTCTCCTCGATGACCTCACCTCCGAACGGATGTCTTTCCCCGAACTGCTCAGGCATTACGGCCTGCGCCTCGACGCGCGCGACTTCCGCTTCTGCGGGCGCTGGGTCACGCCGCCCTTCAGCCCGCGCCGCTTCGACACGCTCTTCTTCCTCGTCAACTGCCCCCCGAAGCAGGAGCCGCGCGTGCTTACCGCAGAGTTCGACGAGGGCGCATGGACAAGCGCGCGCCAAGGGTACGAGCGTTGGCGGCGCGCGGAAGTCCTCGGCGTGCCGCCGGTCATCCACGCCCTGCGCACCCTCGCCGGTGGGTTGACCGAAGACCTCATCGAGCGTTTCCTCTCAGTGCCGCAGGCGCACCGCGAGCCCGTGCGCCGCATCGAGTTTGTGCCCGGCTTCGTCTGCTTCCCCGTGCGGACACCGACGAAGCCGCCCGCGACGACGACCAACTGCTACCTCGTCGGCGGGCGCGAGTTCGTCGTCATTGACCCCGGCTCGCCCTACGAAGACGAGCAGGCGGCGCTCAACCTCTGTGTGGACGAGATGATCGGCGAGGGCCGAACTTTGCGCGAGATCATCCTCACGCACCTGCACCCGGATCACGTCGGGGGCGCAAGCGCGCTCATGGAACACCTCGGCGGGCGCGTACCCGTCGCCGCGCACCGCCTGACCGCCGAACCGCTCGCGGGCTCAGTCCGCGTTGACCGTTTCATCGAGGAGGGGGAGACGATTGAGCTGGACGGAGAGCCGCCTCTCTCCCTGCGCGCGATGCACACACCGGGGCACACGCGCGGGCATCTCTCCTTCTACGAAGAGCGCACGGGCGCGCTCCTCACGGGCGACAACATCGTCGGTATCGGCTCAGTCCTGATAGACCCGCCCGAGGGCGACATGCGCGACTATCTGGCGACGCTCGGACGCTACCGTGAACTGCCGCGCCTGAAGGTTCTGCTCGGCGGCCACGGCCCGGCGGTCGGGAGCCCGCGCGAGAAGATCGCCGAGTACATCGCGCACCGTCTGGAGCGCGAGCGGAACATCCTCGCGGCGGTGCGCGGGGGCGCGGGCGACGCCGTGGAAATCGTCGCGCGCGTCTACACGGACGTGCCCGCTCAGATGCACGCGCTGGCCGCGCGCGCCGTGATGGCGCACCTCGAAAAGTTGGAGGCGGACGGGCTCGTCAAACGCGCGGAGGGCGGCAGGGTGTCCGCCGCCGGCGCGTGAACGGTATCATCGGTCTGACAATGTCTGCACGGTGGTTCGATAACGTCAGAAGTCAAGACTCGGCAACTGCAATGAAACATAAGGACGGCTCTTCGAAGAAGGACGGAAAGATGCCGGTCGAAGCGGCGACCGCGGGAGACGGCGGCGCGGCCTCGGCGAATACGACTGCCGGCGAATGGGTGAGCGCGGACCGCGACGCCGAGCTTCGGCGGATGGAGATAATGCTGCTGGAGCGCGAGCGCCTCGCGGCCCTCGGCGCGGACGTCGCCACGGCGCTCGCACAGAGCGGCACGCTGCCGGAGGCTTTGCACCGCAGCGCCGTAGCTCTGGTCGAACATCTCGACGCAGCCTTCGCGCGCCTCTGGACGCTCGACGAGGCCGGAGCGATGCTGGAGCTACAGGCCAGCGCGGGACTCTACACGCATCTCGACGGGCCGCACTCGCGCGTGCCCGTCGGCAAGTTCAAAATCGGACTCATCGCCGAGGAGCGAAGCCCTCACCTGACCAACGACGTCCTCAACGACCCGCGCGTGGGCGACAAGGAGTGGGCCGCGCGCGAGGGAATGGTCGCCTTCGCCGGCTACCCTCTGATTCTCAAAGAGCGTCTCGTCGGGGTGATGGCGATCTTCTCGCGTCACCCGCTGACCGAAGTCACCTTGCAGGCGATGGCGTCGGTGGCGAACGGGATCGCGGTCGGCATCGAGCGCAGGCAGGCCGAGGCGGAGTTGCGCGCCAGCGAACAGCGTTACCGCGCGCTCACGGACGCCATGCCGCAGCTCGTCTGGGCGACGGACGAGCGCGGCGCGCACTTCTATTATAATCGCCGCTGGTACGAGTACACGGGGCTTAGCGAGCAGGAGTCGCTCGGCTTCGGGTTCACCAACGCGCTGCACCCGGATGACAAGGAGCGCACGCTCGCCGCGTGGGAGCGCGCGTGGCGCGCGGGCGAAGGCTACGAGATCGAGTACCGCTTCTACTCGCGCCCGCAGGAACAGTACCGCTGGTTCCTCGCGCGCGCGGTGCCGGTGCGCGACGAACGGGGCCTCGTCACGCAGTGGGTCGGAACGTGCACGGACATCGAGGAGCAGAAGCAGATGGGGGCGCAACTGGCTCGCCTCAACGAGGAGCGCGAGCGGATGTTCGAGGAGGTCTCGACGCCGGTCGTGCCCATCCTCGAAGGCGTGCTGGTGCTCCCGCTCATCGGCTCGCTCGACACGGTGCGGATGGAGCGGGCGACGAAGGCCGCGCTCGACGAGGTGAGGCACACGTGCGCGCGCGTCTGCATCATCGACATCACGGGCGCGCGCATCATGGACACGCGCGCCGTCGCCAACCTGAGCAATCTGATGCGCGCGCTCAAGCTGGTCGGCGCCGAAGGCATCGTCACCGGCGTCGGCGTGCACGCCGCGCAGACTCTGGTCGGCCTCGGCCTCGACCTCCAAGGCATGCGCACGCACCGCACGCTCGCGCAGGCGCTCGCGGCCCTGATTAAGAACGGCCACCCGGTCGGTCGAGAGAGAGGCTAGAGGCTGGAGGCTGGTTCTAAGCAAGTCTCCAGCCTCTAGCCTCCAGCCTCTCCCCGGTCAAAAATCTAAAACATAAAATAAGGTTTTTCGGACGATGGCATTACCCAAAACACTCGGCGAACTCAAACGACAGGGCTACCGCGTGCGCCCGGTCAAGGACGAGCTGCGCGCCAACCTGCTCTCGAAGCTGCGCTCGGGCGAGCGACTCTTCCCCGGCATCGTCGGCTACGACGAGACGGTCATCCCGCAACTCTCGAACGCCGTGCTGGCGCGCCACAGCATCATCCTGCTCGGACTGCGCGGGCAGGCCAAGAGCCGCATCATCCGCCAACTCGTCGGCCTCCTCGACCCGGAGATTCCAGTCATTGCGGGCTCCGAAGTCAACGACAACCCGTTTCAGCCCATCAGCGCCCACGGGCGGCACACGGTCGAACTCCACGGCGACGAGACGGAGATTGCCTGGGTCGAGCGCGACTCGCGCTTCGTCGAAAAACTCGCCACGCCCGACGTCACCGTCGCCGACATCATCGGCGACGTGGACCCCATCAAGGCCGCGCGCGGCGGACACCTCCTCTCCGACGAGCTGACGATTCACTACGGCCTTTTGCCACGCGCCAACCGCGGCATCTTCGCCATCAACGAGCTGCCCGACCTTGCGGGCAAGATTCAGGTCGGCCTCTTCAACATCATGCAGGAGGGCGACGTGCAGATTAAGGGCTACCCCGTGCGCCTGCCCCTCGACGTGATGCTCGTCTTCTCGGCCAACCCCGAAGACTACACCGCGCGCGGCAAGATCATCACGCCCCTCAAAGACCGCATCGGCTCGGAGGTCTCGACGCACTATCCTTCGGAACTGCAACTCGGCGTCGAGATTACGAAGCAGGAGGCGTGGACTGAGCGCGAGGGCGTCGAAGGCACTTTGCGTCTCCCCGACTTTATCCGCGAGACTATCGAGCAGATCGCCTTCGAGGCGCGCGACGACCAGCGCATTGACAAACGCTCCGGCGTCTCGCAGCGGATGCCGATCACGGTCACCGAGTCAATGGTCTCGAATGCGGAGCGCCGGGCGCTCCTCACGGGCGAGGAAGAAATCGTCCCGCGCATCTCGGACATCTACGCCGCCGCGCCCTCGATGACCGGCAAGATGGAACTCGAATACGAGGGCGAGCAGGTGGGGGCCGGGAAGATCGCACGCGACCTTATCAAGCGCGCGGCGGGCGAGGTCTTTGAGGGCTACTTTGTCGGGATAGACTTCGCGCGCCCCATCGGGTGGTTCAACGAGGGCAACACGCTGCGGCTCGCCGACACGGCCTCCGCCGAGGAGTGCGCGGGGCTCCTCGACGCCGTGCCCGACCTTATCGAGACTGTGCTTGTCCCCTTCACCTTCGAGCGTTCCGACTCGGCGCTCGTCGTCTCGGCCTGCGAGTTCGCCCTCGAAGGGCTCTACGCGCAGAACAAGATCAGCCGCAACGAAGAGGGCGGCTACATCGCCGTCACCAAAGCACGCAAAGATAGACGAGGGATGATTTATGATGACCTGACGGAGACGGGACGATACAGCTAATGGGAGACGGGAGCAGGGGCATACATCCAAAGGCTTTGCCCAACTACCAGAAAGCAGTTATTCCGCGTAGCAAGCTTGAAGAGTATGCCCTTAATCCTGCTCACAAAGATGGACGACACAAAGCACGTCTTTTTAAAAGCATACTTGGGTTTGAAAAAGCGGATTGGCAGAAGCTGGAAAAAATCATACTGGATGAATTACCCTGTTATGAGGCCGTGTTTAGTAGGAAAGATAAGTGGGGTGAATTTTATTCCGTCTCATTACAGATAATCGGTCTTAACGGGAACACTGCCATTGTGCAAACTATCTGGGTAATTGAACCCGGAACAAACTACCCCAGTTTCGTCACACCGAGAGCAATAAAGGAAATGAGGTGAGCCATGATTGAGACTAAAAAAGCTCACGAATTAGACATCGTAGAACTGACCGAAGATTTGCCGGAATTCGGGCTTCGCCGAGGCGAGCGGGGCACTGTTGTCGAAGCCTTCGACAGCCCCGAAGAAGCTTATATGCTCGAATTCGTTGATGAATCGGGCTCGCCATCCAGGCTGGCATATGGTGTAAAGCCTGATCAAATCGAAAACATTGATGTGCTTGCTAAAGATTTTTTTAAGAGAGGCTTTGAGGCGTTAAACGAGTTGGATTTTGTCGAAGCATTGCGTAACTTCAGAAAAGCAGTCAACCTCATACCTAGTTATGTTGGAGCACTACACAATTCTCTCGCTCAATCTCTCGGACCTACCGAAGACTGGGGCAAGTTCAGTTTTGCAATGCAACTCGTTAGATTGATAGACCCAAATTATGAAATTGCGCGAGATAATCTGGCTATTGCTTACCTAAATTGGGGTGTACAAGAAGCTAAAAATGGAAAGTACGATGAATCGCTTCATTGTTTCCACGCGGCCCTCGCGGTAAAAGCATCGCAAGACATTATTAGTCTTGTCAGAGAAAACATTGCTGCAAGTTACAGCGCGTTAGGGGTGCAAGCCTTCCGTAATGGTGATATGGAACGGACCTTATTTCTTTTTAGATCAGCCCACTTCGTAGCCTCTAATGAAATGACGAGACAAAATTTTGGGAAGGCCCATTTTCATTTTGCGAACTTCTGTTCAAATGCTGGGGACCTGTCTAGGGCCATTGACAGTTATCAGCGTGCTGAAGATTCAGGATTAATACTGCCAGAAGTTTTAAATAATCACGCTTGTGCTCTAGCTGAGAGTAGGCAGTTTGCAGGTGCGATAACGATTTTGGAAACCGCGCAGACCTTGGCTCCCGAAGATAATGTAATAAAGTCCAATTTGTCCAAATTACTTGAAATCATTCAAGTCTCGGCACCAAACTTCGAACCTGTTGCGGGAGACTTTATTACCGAAGATATTGAGATTGACTTCCTTAAACCCCCGATGAATACCGTTGCCCTCCGCGTGTCAGCCTAACCCATATTCAAAATGAAGTTCATCCGCTATTCAAAATTCAAGGGCTTCGACGTCTCGGGCCTAAGCCTCGGCGATTTGATGGAGTTGCTTCAGGACTCGCTGTTGCAATCGGGCTATGACGACGATTACTACTGGACGCGGCAGAGGCAGGAGCCGGACTCTTCGCTGGACGCGCTCAGGCAGGCGCTCCTGCAAGCTTTGTTGGAGATGGGCGAGCTGCACGCGCGTGATGTCGAGGAGATGCTGGCGGAGAACAAGGGGCAATTCAAGGGCTCGCAGCTCGAAGAGTTGCTGAACCAGTTGATCGAGAGGCTGGTGGAGGAAGGGTACCTGAAGCTGAGCGAGGAGCCCGCTAACGAGCGCGACCGCCGCCGCAGGCAGAGAGGCGTGGGGCCGGGGGAGGAGGGCGAGCCGAACCCGCGCGACGTGAAGTTCGAGGTGACGGAGAAGGGTCTGGACTTCCTCGGCTACAAGACTCTGAGGAACCTTCTGGGGAGCATGGGCAAAGCTTCGGTGGGGCGGCACGACACGCCGCACCTCTCGACGGGCGTCGAGGCGTCGCAAGGCCCGAAGCCCTACGAGTTCGGCGACACCATCAACCTCGACGTCAACACGACGCTCATGTCAGCCATCAAGCGCGAGGGATTGGGCGTCCCGCTCAACCTCGAATACCGCGACCTCCACGTCCACCAGCAGGACTACCAGTCGTCGTGCGCCACGGTGGTGATGCTCGACTGCTCGCACTCGATGATCCTCTACGGCGAAGACCGCTTCACGCCCGCCAAGAAGGTCGCGCTCGCGCTCGCGCATCTCATCCGCACGCAGTATCCGGGCGACTCTCTGAAGATCGTGCTCTTCCACGACGACGCCGAGGAGTTGCCCTTAGCGCGCCTCGCCACCACGCAGGTCGGCCCCTACCACACGAACACCGCCGAGGGGTTAAAGCTCGCGCGCCGCCTGCTTCAGGCGCAACGCAAAGAGATGAAGCAGATTGTGATGGTGACGGACGGCAAGCCGACGGCGTGCTTCCTCGAAGGCGCGCCGTCGCCCGCCGGACGCGGCGGCGGCGGCGGGCGTTCCGCCGCGCAAGGGTTCGGCGAGCTTCACGCAAGGAGGCGGCTCTACAAGAATTCGATGGGCAACGACCCCGTCGTGATGGACGCGACCTTCCGCGAGGTGCAGGCGTGCCGCAAGGCGGGCATCATGATCAACACCTTCATGCTGGCGTCGGACTATTACCTCGTCGAGTTCGTCAAACAGATGTCGGCGATGACGAGCGGGAAGGCGTACTTCGCCACGCCCGGCAACCTCACGCAGTTCGTCCTCATAGATTTCCTCAAACGCAAGAAGAGCCGCGTCCGTTAATCCCGGCGCGGCTTAGTCCGCCGGGCCCTCGCCCTCGCCCTCGCCCTCGCTTTCATGGGCTTCGCCTTCACGGCACTACTCGCAGGAATCTTCGTCGCCTTCAGTTCGCCGGGGACGACTCCCCCCGGCGCTCTCTCTTCGACGCGCGGGTTAGGCGAGGCGATGACGTGCTGCTCCTGCATCGCAGCGCCTGCGTTAGTGATGGTCGAAGCCTCGGGGGCGTCCGCCGGCTCGGTCGCGCCGCCCGCCGACGTCCACGCGCTCCAGCCGCCGATGAGGGCGCGCGCCTTGAAGCCTTTTTCGTTGAGTATCTGCGCCGCACGGGCGCTGGTGTGTTCGCTCGGTCAAGCGCAGTAGGTGACGATCTCGCGGTCGCGCGGCAGCTCCTTGAGTCGCGCCTCAAGGTCGCCGAGCGGGACGTGCTTCGCGCCTTTGATCTTCGTCCCGATCTGCCCGCGCACATCGAGGATGAGGACGGGCTTGCCGCCTTCGACGAGCGCCTTGAACTCGTCGAGCGTGATGCGGTCGGCGGGCTGCTTCTCCTGCGCGCCGCCGCCACCACGGGCCGTCAATCCTCCGAGCAGCAGCGCGGCCAACAGACTGAGAAAGATTCTTCGCTTCATTAATACGCTCCGTTCCGGGGAAAGAAATTCTGAGGGGGGAGTGGAAAAGATTATACCTCAAAGGGGCGCGCGAGCGCGTCGCGCGCCGCGAGCACCGTGCGGGCGGCCTCTTCCGGAGTCTCCGCGAGCGCCGTGAGGTGTCCCATCTTGCGCCCCGCGCGCGCCTCGGTCTTGCCGTAGAGGTGGAGTTTGACGCCGGGGAAGGCGCAGGCCTCGCGCCAACGGGGCTCGCCCCCCATCCACAAGTCGCCGAGCAGGTTCGCCATTGCGGCGGGGCGCAAATGTTCGGTCGAGCCGAGCGGGAGGCCACACACAGAGAGGGGGCGGGCGCGACCGAGAGGTCGAGGATGTGCCGGAGGTGCGTGTTCTCGATGACGTCGTAGTGCCCGAACTCGCCTCCGTGCCCGCGCGCGGCGACGACCGAGACCTCGCGCTCGAAGTCCACAAAGGCTTCGAGCACGGCCTCGCGCTCGCCCAGAGCCTCGACCGCCGCGTTCACATCGTCCGTTGATGCGAGCTTCATCTGCCCCTTGCCGTCGTAGCCGAACCCGGCTGTCTTGAGCACCGCCGGGAGACCGAGTTCCTCGACCGCCGCGCGCAACGCGTCAGCCGAAGTGACGTGACGAAAGGGCGCGAGGGGGAAGCCGCCTCCGGCGAGAAAAGTTTTTTCGCGCAAGCGGTGCTGCGTCGTGTGGAGCACCGTGCCGCTCGGACGGACGGGCGCGAACTGCGACGCGGCCTCGACGCACTCGGCGGGGACGTTCTCGAACTCGAAGGTCACGACCCGGACGCCGCGCGCGAACTCGCGCACCGCTTCGAGGTCGTCGTAAGGCTTTTCATATTCGCGGTCGGCGACCTGACCCGTGGGCGTGTCGGAGTCGGGCGAGAAGGTGTGGACGCGGTAGCCCATGCGGCGCGCGGCGATGGCGAACATGCGACCGAGCTGGCCGCCGCCGAGCACGCCGATGGCGGCTCCGGGGAGGACCGGGTTCATTTGGGAAGCCGCGCCCCGCGGACTTTCTCGGTCTGCTCGCGCCTGAAGCGCCGGAGGCTTTCTCTAAGTTCGGGCCGCGTGTTGGCGAGGATGGCGACGGCGAGGAGCGCGGCGTTCGTGGCTCCAGCCGGCCCGATGGCGAGCGTGCCGACGGGGACTCCGGCAGGCATCTGCACGATGGAGAGGAGCGAGTCTACGCCGCGCAAGACGCGACTCTCGACGGGGACGCCGAGGACGGGCACGGTAGTCTGCGCCGCGACCATGCCGGGCAGGTGGGCCGCGCCGCCAGCGCCCGCGATGACGACTTCGAGGCCGCGCTCTTCAGCCGACGCCGCGAACTCCGCCATCCACTGCGGCGTGCGGTGCGCCGACACCACGAGGCATTCGTGCGCCACGTCGAAGCTCTCAAGCGTCTCCGCAGCGCGCCGCATCGTCTCCCAGTCCGACGCGCTGCCCATGATGACGGCGACGAGGGGGGAGGATGAGGCCGTAGGGATGAGGGATGGAGCGGAGCTTCGCTCAGTGCGCGTGGAACTCTGACCGGTGCGCTTCCGTGTGCTTTCAGTCTGCTTTGCCCGCCCGCCCTTTTTCATCTCTCATCCCTCATCCTTCATTTCAAAGCCGTGAATCGTGAATCGTAAATCGTGATAAGAAAGAACAGGTTTCTCTATTGACGATTGACGATTCACGATTGACGGCTTTTATTTAGTTGTCAGGTACCTCGTGCGGAGGACGTTGACGTGGTGCGCCTCGTGACCGGCGAGGATGTGTGCGAGGGCACGCACGCTGACCTCGGCGTCGTTGGCGGTGCCGCGCCGCAGCCATGCTTCGTCGTCGAGGTGTCGCAGCAGCGAAAGAGTAGCGCGGCGGACGTAGTCGAACTCGGCTGAGAGGTCGCCGAGTCGGCGCGCGCCGAAGTTGGCGCCGCGCATGTATTCGTCCTGATTCATGCCGGGCAGGTTCGCCCGGTCGCCGCGCGCGATGCACAAGGCGCGGCAAGAGAAGATGCGCTCGGCGTCCGCCATGTGCCCGACGACCTCCTTGAGGCTCCACTTGCCGGGCTCGTAGCGGAAATCTTCACGCGCGGCGGGGACGCTGTGCAGCAGCGCGAGCGTCTCTTCGAGCTGGCGGCTGAGAGTCCCGACGACATCGCCTTCGGGCACGAGCGAGACATAAGTTTCGTAGTAGGTCGCATACTCGTCCCTCTCGGGGCGCGCAGCGGCGGCGGGGGCGTTGGCTGTCATCCGGTCACTCTCCTTAAGATGCGAAAGGTGCGGAAAAGGGGAAGTGAGTCAAAGGAGATGCCTTAACCTCTTCCCCTTTTAACCATTTCCCCTCGACCCCTTTTTCTATTCCTGCGCGTGCGAGTAGCCGGCCTGACCGTCGAAGTCGCAGAGGTTCTCGGTCTTGATGAAGTCGAAGCCGGCTTCGGCGACGCGCGCGAGGAGCTGCGCGATCTGCGCGTGGCGGACTGCGCCGCCTTTCGCCTCCGAGACGAAGCGGCAGCGCCAGTGGTCGGAGCAGAAGGTTTCAGTGTGGCCGTCCGGCCAGACCTTGACGCCGCGGTTGCTGATGGCCGAAAGCCGGAGCCCGTCGCCATTCAACTTCGACACCGCCGCGCCGAGCTGGTCGGGGGAGCCTTCAGTCCAGTCGAGGTAGACGTCTACGCCGACCGTCTCTTTCTTCTCGGCGGCGTCGTTCGTCTTCGCCGCGGAGACGGACGACTCGCTTCCGCCTTTGCCCGCGCGGTAAGAGACGGCCTTCAAAGTCTCGGGCTTTTGGCCGACGCGCGAGATGACCGCCTCGGCGAACTCGCGCGTCCCCATCTTCTCGCGGCTCACGCCCTCTTTGTAGATGTCGTAGGTGTGGATGCCCTCTTCGAGAGTGGTCAGCCACGCGTTGTGCGCGCGCTCGGCGACCTCAGTTTGACCGATGTGGACGAGCATCAACACGCCGCCGAGGAAGAGGCCCGAGGGGTTCGCGAGGTTCTGCCCCGCGCGCCGTGGGGCGCTGCCGTGGATGGCCTCGAACATGGCGATTGAGTCGCCGATGTTGGCCGACCCGGCGAGTCCGACCGACCCGGCGATCTGCGCGGCCACGTCCGAGAGCACGTCGCCGTAGAGGTTCGGGAGCACTACCACGTCGAAGTTCTCCGGCGTGTCGGCGAGTTTGGCCGCGCCGATGTCAACGATCCAGTGCTCGTTCTCGATGTCCGGATATTCGGGCGCGATCTCCTCAAAAATCTTGTGGAAGAGTCCGTCCGTAATCTTCATGATGTTGTCTTTGGTGAAGCACGTCACCTTCCGTCGGTTGTTGCGCCGCGCGTATTCAAAAGCGTAGCGGACGATCTTCTCAGTGCCGGGCCGCGAGATGAGCTTGAGGCACTGCGTGACCTGCCCCGTCTGCCGGTACTCGATGCCGCCGTAGACGTCCTCCTCGTTCTCGCGCACGATGACGACATCCATCACCGGGTGCTTCGTCTCGACGAACGGATGATAAGAGACGCACGGGCGCACGTTGGCGTAGAGGCCGAACGTCTTCCGCACGGTCACGTTGAGGCTCTTGTAGCCCCCGCCCTGCGGCGTCGTGATCGGCGCTTTCAGGAAAACTTTAGTGCGCCTCAGAGACTCGAACGCGCGCGGCTCGATCCCCGCCGGGTTGCCCGCCAGATAAACCTTCTCGCCGATCTCGATGGTGTCAATCTCCAGCTCCGCGCCCGCCGCTTCGAGTATGCGCAGCGTCGCGTCCATGATCTCCGGCCCGATGCCGTCGCCGTGCGCGACCGTGATGGGTGTCTTAGCCATGATGACAGGTATGCCTTTCCCGTTCTTTTAAGTGTGCCGGAAGACCCGCCGGAGCCTCGCGCGCCGCGCGCCCCTTCGGAAGCCGCGAACAATCTTCCCATGAGAGAACTGGAGATATAACATTGCCCGGTTGGAATTGACAATCCGCGCGACTCAAATGAGATGGTCGCCCGTACCCAACCCGCGCTCGCGCTCAGTCATTCGAGATTCGCCCTTTAATTTACAAACGTCTCAGCCGACCGAGCGCACGGTGACGCGTTGGCCTAAGACTTCGCCCTCCCAGAGCGTGCGCGCCTTTGACTCGTGGCGGAGGTGCTTCCAGAGCGCGCCGCGCTCGTACTCGTCGAGGTCTGAGGGGATGAGGTCGAAGACGGCGCGCGAGGCGATGACGACGAGCTTGCGGCGGGGCCGCGAGACGGCGACGGTAAGGCGGCGCGGCTCCAAAAGGAAGCCGCTCTCGCCCTCGGCGAACTCGCGGTCGGAGACGGTCGCGGAGACGACGATGAGGTCGCGCTCGCCGCCCTGAAAACGCTCGACCGTGTCCACGCAGCCGGCCAGTTCGGGGAGGCGCGCGGCCAGCAGAGCCTTCTGCGCGCGGTGCGGGACGACGATGCCGACGCCCTTTCGCGCGTCGAGGTTCAAAGCTTCCGCCGCCTTGCGGACGAGCGCCTCGACGAGCGCGGCCTCGAACTCATTCGACTGCTGCGAGCCCGACTCGTCGTGCTCGACGACGACGAGCGCGTGCTCGGGGGCGAGCGCCGCGCGCAGCCAGCCGTCGGCAATCTCGCCGCAGTCCGCGAGGCGTGTCCGGTTCGTCGAATGAAAGTTGATGCCGTCCTTCGCGTAGACGTGCCGGCGGAGGAAGTCGGCTATCTCCTCGGGGATGCGGAACGACTCGTCGAGCGCGGCGCGCGCGAAGCCCAGCTCCTGTAAATACTCGAAGACGGAGAGGAAGACGCGCGCGCGCTTGAGGTCGCGGCGCGCTTCGGCGTCCCACGCGTGCGCGAGGATGGGCGGCATCTGGCGGTGGTCGCCGACCGCGATAAACTGCCCGTCCTCGCGCAGAAACGCGGCGGCGGTCAAAGCCTCGGCCAAGCCCATCTGCGAAGCCTCGTCAACGACCACGAGGTCGAAGTGCTCGCCCGTCCAGTCTACCTTTCGCCCCTTTGAAGCGCCCAGCTTGACCAGACGGTAGAGCCCGCCCGGCGTCCCGCCGACGACGAGCAGCGGCTCGGAGAGCAGCATCTCCCACTGCTCCGCGGCCCTCAAATCTTCACCGCCATCAGGCAGCACGCGCTCGACACCTTCGGGCACCGCCTCGCCCGCGTCGTTGCACACCTTCGCGAGCTTCAAACGCGCGAGCGGCGCAAGAAGCGGCGGAAGCCCGACCGAACTAAACGCAGAAGTCAGAACGCGGAACGATGAACTTGAAGACGAAGACTTTTGCCTTTCGTTCATCGTTCCGCGTTCTGACTTCTGACTTCTCTCCGCGCCCTCCCTCACGGTCGGGCTTGCGCATAGCTCGCTCAGACGCTTCGCCACCGATTCGAGCGCGACGTTGACGGCGGCGTGCGTCTTGGCGAGCACCGCAACGCGAAAGGGGCGCGCGGGCGTGGCCTGTGCCGCGGCGCGTGAGAGGATGGCGAGCCCGAGCGTATGGCTCTTGCCCGTGCCGGGCGGCCCCTGCACGACGAGCACGCGCTCCGTCAAGCGCCCGCCGACGATCTCCATCTGCGCCGCCGTCAGCCCGTGCGGCTGCTGCGACTGTGCCGCGAGGCGTGCGAACTCCTGCGCGTCGCGCTGTCGCTTCGGGCGCACGGCGCGCTGACGCTTTCCTTCTTCCGTGTCGCTCAGCCAGCGGTAGAGGTGATTCGAGTCGGCGTGGCGGCAGGCTTCGAGAAACTTGTCCGAGTTGAGGTCGTCGGCCATCTCGTCAACGGTGTAGAGCACGCCGGCGTCGGGCACGAAGAGCATGTGCGGATAGCGGAACGGGGAATTTTTGAAACTCATCGGCAGCAGGCGCAAATGCGCGCCCTCCGCTGTCAGCTCCTCGACGAGCGCGAGCCGCCCGCGGACGAGCCGCGACGCGGGGAGCGCGCGGCCTTCGGCGTCGGCGAGCGGGTTCAGGACCACCCAGTCGCCTGCGCGCAGGCGCAGCAGGCCCAGCTCCGTGACGTTCACCTCGCGCCCCTCCGCGTCGGCAAAGCGGAACCACGCGCGCTCGATTTTCTCTTCGTCCTTCTCATAACGCTCGCAGCGCAGCAGGGCGGTGCGCCCCGTCTCGGCGCGCTCGCGCGGACGGAGCCCCAGATGAAGGAGCCGCTCCTGAAACGCCGCGTGGTGTTCGAGGAGGAGGAAGTCTTCGAGCGAGCGGCGGAGCGGAACCTCCTCGGGCTCGACGCTCACGCGGTCGAGGCGCGAAAGGTCGAGCGGCTCTTTGAAGACACGTCGGTTCTTGTAGGCGAACGATTCTTCGACGTGCTGCATGGCGCGCGTCCGGCGCGCGGCGAAGGCACGAATCTGATGCGCGTCGACGCCGAGGAAGCCGCGCAGCTGCGCGCGCGCTTTCTCTTTCGAGCCGTCGGGTTCGCGCAAAAGCCCCCACGCGGCGTAGGCGTATTCGAGCGGAATTTCAGCGCCGAAGCGCGCCGCCGATTCGATTCGCACGAAGGGCGCGGGCACGTCTTCGCCCCCCTCTGCTTCATTCTTCTTCGCCCCGCCGCTCTCGAAGAGGCCCGTCTCAGCGTCGCGCCGGAAGGTGCGGCGGTTGTCGAAGACGCGCGCGCGAAAAGTCCGGCGGAAGTCCGTCTCGGCGTCCGACCACTCGAAGCCTAACTCGCGCGCGACCTCGTAGAGGTTCTGGCAGACGGGCGCGAGATTGAGACGCGAGCGCACCTCTTCGGCGAGCAGCGAGACCATCGGCTGCGAGAGCGCGGGGTGCGAGGTCAGAAGGTCGTAGAAGGCCGGGATGGCGCACAGCGCGTCGAAGTGGCGCGCGAGCGCATCGAGCAGAGCGCGCTCGCCGCGCGGCGCATAGGTGTAGACGTGGAGCGGCGCGTGTGTCGAGCCCGCGGCGCGCGCGATGGCGGGCAGAAGGTTCTGCACCCAGCGGACGAGCAGCGCGCGCTCACCCTCTTCGTCGGGCGGCGCGCCGGTCATCTCGACGACTTCCGCCGCGCCCCCCGGCCCCTCGACACGCGCGGCGACGAGGTAGAGCTTGTCCTTGAGGTAATCGCGCTGCGCGTCAACGAAGACGCGCACGAGGTCGGGGTACTGCGCCGGGTCGGGCAGCGAGCCATAGTCGGAGCCGACGAAATAACGCCGCGCCTCGACGGTGCGGTCGAAACGTTTGAGGGCCGCGCGCGCGCGTTGCACCAGCACGGGCAGGCGGCTCGCGAGCGGCCAGCGAGCCGACGCGCGCCGCACAGCGCCCTCGCGCCCCGCCGCCGCGACCATCGCGCCGCCCGTCCCGTATTCCAGAAGCCCGGCCAGCTCACGCGCCGAAGCTACGCCGGCGGTGTCGAGAGCGCGCTTCTCCGCCGCCGCGAGATGCGGGACGAGCGAGAGGTCTTCGCGCTCCGCCGTGTCCGCGAAGCAGAGCGCGTTGTACGGGCAGCCGTCGCACGCCGCGCGCAGGTGGTAGAGCGCGCGCCCCTCGCCCGCCGCAGCCGCCCGCGCCACGTCCGAGTCGGGCGCGGAGACTAAACGCTCGATCTCGTCCTCGTAGAGCGCGAGGTCGAAAGTCTCCCAACCGCCCTCTTCCGTGAGCACGCTGTCGCGCGCCGCGACCGCGCCGCCGAGCGCGTGCGCGCTCAAAGACGCCTCTCTCAAAGTCTCGCGGAGCAGCCGCACGTAGAAGGCGACCTGAAGGCGGTAGCCCACGGTCTCGCGCGCGCTCGCCTTGAAGTCTACGACCGTCGCCGAGACGCCGCCGCCGTCGCGCTCGCGCACGACTTCGACGAGGTCAGCGCGGCCCTCGCAGGCCCAGCCACCGATGCGCCCCCTCATGCTCGGCTGGTAATAGAACGCGCGTCCCTCGGGCTGCGCGCGCAGGGCGGCGATGAAGACCTCGGGCGTCGCGTTGCTCAGGTCGTTGACGGGCGCGCGCGCGCGCAGCTCTTCGACACGCGCGCGCTCAAACGCCTGACCTTCGCCCGAGAGCAGCGGCGACAGAGGCTCGACCTCCAGCCCATAGCGGGTGAGTAAGCTTTGCGCCTCCGAAGGGAAGACGGCGAAGCGCAGATGTCGCTCGCAGCGCCCGCGCGCGACATACTGCGCCAGTCTCTGCGCCGTGAGCGCGCGCTCAGTGCTGAAGGGCTCGGGCGTTTCTGGAGTGCGTTGAGACATATGAGGGTCTCGGAGAGGCGTTTCGGTTCTTCGGGAAAATTTCGCTGGGCGATGCCGCTCAAGGTGACTTGCGCTTTTTCGGCGCGACGACGTTGAGCGTCGTCACTTCGGTCTGTCGCGCGGCGGCACTGATGGCGTCGCGCGCGGCGGCGTATTCTTCGTCAGCGGCGGAGAGAAACTCTTCGAGCTTATCTTTGAAGGGGGAGAATGTGACCTTGCGCTCGAAGATCGCCTCGAACCCTTCGCGCCCGAGCAGCGCTTCGACGGCTGAGAGCTGGTCGGGGTCGTAGGCGGTCTTGACGGCGTAGCTGCAACGGACGCTGCTATCGCCCGCGCGCAGCACCACCGCGTTCGAGATGCGCGGGCGCGCCCCAGCCGCACGCTTGAGCGTCTCCTTGATCTCTTCCATGCGCTCGTCGAGCCGCTTCTTCTCGGCGTGGAGCGCGACGAACTCGGAGACGAGCGCCGCCGTCTCCTCCTCCGAAGGCGGCGCTTCGCCCTCGCCCGGCTGAGCCGCCCGCCCGAAACACTCGGCGCAAAACATCCCTTCGTTCTCCGCGCGCTCAAGAGACTCGTCGCGCGGCGTGAGCCCGCCGCACCCCGCGCACCCGACGTAGAATTCCCCCGCGCACGCGCGGCACAACACCGCCCCGCGCCTCTCAACGACGGCCTCGCCCGCCGACACGTCTTTCATGCACTCGACGCACAAAGCGCCCCGCGCCTCGACCCCCTCGACGCTAAAACTGTTCTCAATTTCCATCGGCAGCCTCATGAGGAAGAAATGCGGAATGCGGAATGATGAATGCTGAGTAGAAGGCAAGTTGTCTTTCATTCATCATTCATCATTCCGCATTCATCATTTCTTCCTCTCGTCCATCTCGTCGAGCTTTGCGGCGAGGATGAAGTCGCTTTCGCTGAGGCCGTCAATCGCGTGCGTCCAGATTTGCACCCGCGCATAGCCCCAGCCGAAGGTGATGTCCGGGTGATGGCCTTCGCGTTCGGCGACGCGGCCCGCGCGGTTGACGAATTCCAGCGCCCCGGCGAAGTTCGAGAATGTGTAACCCTTCGAGAGGTGATGATCCTCGACGACCTTCCAGCCGCTCAGCTCCTTCATGTATTGATCCGTCTCCGCCCCCTCGAGGCGCGGCACGCCGCCGTGACAGGGCACGCAGCGGCGTTCGGCGAGCTTTTCCATCCCGGTTCCTCTGACCTCCCGCGAAAAGAAATCGGAGCCAGTCTACACGACTGCTCCGACTTCTTGCACGAAGGGATTCGTCGCCGGAACTTGTGGCACAATGTATTCTACACTGACAAGAAACGACGACATGTGACGATTGGGGCAGGCTTTGATGAAAGGCGAACGCAGGAACAAAAGGGAAGTGCCCGCGTGGCTGAGCGGCGCGCTCACGGTGGGCGCGCTCGGGGCGCTCGTCTGGCTTGAGCGCCGCCGCCCGCTCAGGCGCGAGACCGAGTCGAAGTCCGCGCGCGACGCGCGTAACCTCGCCGTGGCGGGCTTGAGCGCGGCGGCCATCGCCGTGACGGAAAAGCCGCTGGTCGAACGTCTCACCGCACTGGTCGCGCGGCGGCGCTGGGGACTCTTAAAGCGCGCGCGGCTGCCCGTCTGGCTGGAGGTCTTGCTCGCCGTCGCGCTCTTGGATTACACGCTCTACGTGTGGCATGTGCTGACGCACCGCGCGCCGTGGCTGTGGCGCTTTCACAGGGTGCATCACGCCGACCTCGACCTCAGCGCGACGACCGCGCTGCGCTTCCACTTCGCGGAGTTGGTCGCATCAGTCCCGTGGCGCGCGGCGCAAATCCTTACCATCGGCGTCTCGCCGCTCTCGTTCTCCGTGTGGCAGACCGCGCTCTTTCTCTCGATCCTGTTTCACCACTCGAACGTCCGTCTCCCCGCCGGGCTCGAACGACGTCTCAACCGGCTCGTCGTCACGCCGCACATGCACGGCATCCACCATTCGACGGCGCGTGAGGAGAGAGACTCGAACTGGTCGAGCGGGCTTACGCTCTGGGACCGGCTGCATGGCACGCTCCGCCTCGACGTGCCGCAGGACGAGATCACCATCGGCGTCCCCGAATACCGCGAGCCCGCGGAAGTCGGGCTGGTGAGAATCCTGAAGATGCCCTTCGCGGAAGAGACGAGAGAGAGGCTTGAGGCTTGAGACCGGCACTTCACAAGTCCCAAGCCCCCAGCCTCCAGAGCCCGTTATGAAGACGCGGAGCCCAAGCCGCTGCTCGGCGTGCCTTCCCTGCTGGGCGTCGCCGGGTCGGAGGCAAAAGGGCAGGTCGCTGATTCGGCGTGAGTGGCGGGGTTCGGGACAAAGGTTAAAGCCTCCGGCGACTTTTTTTACTCCCTCGTCGGACAACACTTACGGTGCGCCCTCTCGCAGGTCGCTGCTGGAGTTATCCAGTTAAAGACACCTGCCGGCTATGAACGTCAAGTCCATTTACGCAGAAACAAACCGCGGCATCCTGTTGGATGTCGTCGTCTTCCTGCTCAGCCTGATACTGATGAGGTGGCTGACGAAGTCTTTCGTCAACCTCGCCCGCCTCGCCTCTTCGGGCGATACGTTCGCCGAGTTCGCGCTCGGCCTGTTCTTCCTTGGTATGTTTGTGCTGCCCGCCGCGGGCGCAGTGTTGAAGCGCTGGCACTTTCACCAGAGGCTCGCACGCCTGCCGGGGCATCGAGCCGGGGCGAACAAACGAACTTCCGACCCGGCGGATAACGCGGCGGTCGGCTGCTTCCTGCACCCCGCTTTTTATCTCGCGGTGTCGCTGTGCCTGGCGGTGACGGCGGTCGTCATTCTGGGCACGCAGGTTTTCGGCGAAGACTTTCACCAGAACGGGGCGATTTTTCTGCCGCTCATCTTCGGCACGCTTGTCCTGAGCATCCTCCAGACGGTCGCGGTCTACAGTTACTTTGAGCCGCCGGCGAAAACCCCCGCGCGGGAATTCTGGCGCGACCCGAGGAGCGCGTTGCTCGGCGATGCCTGTATTTACCTGAACATGATCTTTTATCAGGTGTTGTGGAATGTGGCGGTCTCGTCGCCGTTCGGCAGAGTGACCGGCTTCGAGGATTTCGCCGGCAGGGTGTTCTTTCTTTTCTTCGTCGCCCTGCTGGTTTACTTTCCGCCACGTATTTTTTATCTGGCCGAGGACATCACGCGCCCGACGGCATGGCTGACCATCTTCCTCGCCAACTCGCCCGTCATCTTGCGAGTGCTTCTCGGCATCGACTTGATGCGCATCTTTTAAGGCAGCACATTTGAGATGAGGCCGCATCTCTCCGTCATCATCCCCGCCCTCAACGAGGCGCGCTCAATCGGCGCGACGCTCGACGCGCTGGCGCTCGCGGGCGAGTCCGTCGAGGTCGTCGTGGTTGACGGCGGAAGCACGGACGGGACGGGCGACGTCGCGCGCGGGCGCGGCGCGCTGGTCGTCAAAGCGGAGCGCGGGCGCGGGGCGCAGATGCACGCTGGGGCGTTGGCGGCGCGGGGCGACGCCTTCTGGTTCCTGCACGCGGACACGCTCGCGCCCGCGGATGCCGCCGAAAGAATCGCCGCCGCGCTCAGAGACCCGCGCGTGGTCGGCGGCAATTTTCGCGTCCGCTTCGACGGCATGCGACGCGCGGCTCGGTTCCTGACGTGGCTCTACCCGCAGTTGCGCCGTCTCGGCCTGTGCTACGGCGACTCGGCGATCTTCGTCAGGCGCGATGCCTACGAAAGCGCGGGCGGCTTCAAGCCCTACCCCATCTTCGAGGATTTGGACTTGCTGCGCGCGCTCTGGCGCTTGGGCCGCGTCGTCCACCTCGACTCGACGGTCGTCACCTCGTCGCGCCGCTTTGAGGGGCGCAGCTTCGCGCTCGCCTTCGCGCGTTGGGCGGCTCTCCAAACCCTCTACTGGCTCGGCGTCCACCCGCGCACGCTCGGGCGTCTCTACTACCCGGCGAAAAAGAAGCAGTGAGCAGTCAGTGCGGTTATCCGTCTGAGCTGCTTACTGCTTACTGCCCGCTGTCTTCTCTCTTCTCCAGCCAGCGGTAAGTTGAAGGGGCGAGCAGGAGAGCGCGTTCCGGGTCTGCGAGGAGTTCCCGTCGCAGGCGCTCGAAGTCTGCGGGGGTGTCAACGTCGGGGAGGCGCGGGAGGACTTCGAGGAGTCGCAAGGCCAGACGCGAGGCGTTGTCGGCGGTCTGCCGGTAGGCGAGCGCCGTGCTCCACGCGACGCCCCGGAAGAGGCCGGGCGCGGCGGGGCTCCGCAAGCCCACAAGGTAATAGCCGCCGTCTTCCGCCGGGCCGAGCGCGAGGTCTGCGTCCCCGGCGGAGAGCGCGCGCAGGGCGGCGGCCAGCAACTCCGCGGGGATGAAGGTGTCCGTGCCCTTGATGAGGACGGGGGCGAACCCGCGCGCGAAGGCATGCGCCGCCGCCGCTTCGAGTCGCTCGCCGAGGTCGGCGCCGCGCTGCTCGAAGAATTGAACCCCAATTGCCAACGACTCCGCGCGCAACAGCGCTTCGAGCGCCGCGCGCCCGTCGTCCGGCGCGTAGGCGACGAGCACTTCGCGCGTCGCTCGCGCGGCGTTGCGGAACGAGTCTTGAAACATGCAGGCGGCGAGCGCGGCGGCGTCCGCGGCGGACAGGAAAGGCGTGAGGCGTGTCTTCACTTCGCCCGCGCGCGGGGCCTTGCACATGACGACGACGGCGGGACGTGACATAAAAATGCGGAATGCGGATTGCGGATTGCGGGTCGAAGACACTAACATAATGCAAAATCCGCAACCCGAAATCCGCGTTCCGCAATGACCTGACGGGAGTGTAGCACCGAGATGAGTTACTACGAAGAAGACGACCTCCGGCGCTTCGGCGAGATAGGAAAACACCGCCCCGACCTGTTCGAGAAGTTCATGGCGTGGTACGAGGCGTGTCAGGAGGACGGCGCTCTCTCGCGCCGCGAGAAGGCTTTGATCGGGCTCGCCGTGGCGCACGCGCTGCAATGCCCCTACTGCATTGACGCCTACTCGCAGTCCTGCCTCGAAGCCGGGTCGAACATGGAGCAGATGACCGAGGCGATTCACATGGCCTCGGCCCTGCGCGGCGGCGCGGCGCTCATCCACGGGCTTCAGGCGCACAACTCCGTGGGCAAGGTCTCGATGTGATGGCAACACAACTGCCCGTCATCCACCCTGCGGCGGCGGCGGATGCCCCCTTGCGCTCGCCCGCGGGCTTCGAGCAAACGCTCGCCGAGCGCGGCCTTGAGCTGCGCCGCGCCGCGTCGGTCGAGACCTTGCAGGTTAACGTCGGCAAGCTCTGCAATCAGGCGTGCAGGCACTGCCATGTGGACGCCTCACCCCGCCGCACCGAGATTATGACGCGCGAGACGGCTGAAGAGGTCGTCGGGGCGATCGGGCGGTTCCGCTTCGCCACGTTGGACGTGACGGGCGGCGCGCCCGAGCTGAACCCGCATTTCAGATACCTCGTGACCGGGGCGCGCTCGCTCGGCGCGCACGTCATCGTGCGCCACAACCTGACCGTTATGTTCGAGCCGGGGCAGGAAGACCTCCCCGACTTCTTCCGCGCGCACGAGGTCGAAGTCGTCTCTTCGCTCCCTTACTTTCTCGAACAGCAGACCGACGCGCAGCGCGGCCACGGCGTCTTCGAGAAGTCGGTCGAGGCGCTCCGGCGACTGAACGCGGTCGGCTACGGCGTCGAGGCGAGCGGCCTCGAACTGAACCTCGTCTACAACCCGGTGGGCGCGTACCTGCCGCCGCCGAATCAATCGAGGCCGACTTCAAACGCGAACTCCTGAAGTCGTCGAGTCGTTCAACCCGCGCGCGGTCGAGGGGCTGATGTGCCGCCACACGCTCAGCGTGGACTGGACGGGCCGCCTCTCCGATTGCGACTTCAACCAGATGCTCGACCTCGGCGTCGCCGCCGGACTCCCCCGGCATATCCGCGACTTCGACCCCGTGCGCTTCGCCGCCGGCCCCATCCAGACCGGCGCGCACTGCTTCGGCTGCACCGCGGGCGCGGGCTCCTCGTGCGGCGGCTCGGTCGTCTCAAGAGTAAGCAGTGAGCAGTGAGCAGTAAGCAGTCAAGGCGGCTGACAGGTCTTGACTGCTTACTGCTCACTGCTTACTGCTTACTGCTTACTGCTCACTGCTCACTGTCGCGGACGCCGTCCCTCGCGGTCTGCCCTGCTGTCGCTTTGCAAAAACGCACGCGCGTCGGTAAGCTTACGGCTTAAAGCTCCGCATATTTTCTCTTCCAATCTTCAAGGAGGCGCTCGAAGCCGTGGCCGCCATACATCCTTTTCGCGCCCTGCGTCCGCCCGCCGACAAGGTCGGGGAAGTCGCCGCCGTGCCCTACGACGTGGTCAATACCGAAGAGGCGCGCGCGCTCGCGGAGGGTAAGCCATCCAGCTTCCTCCACGTCTCGCGCCCGGAGATTGACCTGCCCGCGGGCACAGACCTCTACTCGGACGAAGTGTACGCCCGGGCCGCCGAGAATTTTCTGCAGCTCATCCGCGACTGCCCTCTCGAAATCGAGGCCGAGCCGGGTCTCTATCTCTACCGCCTCGTGATGGGCGGGCATGAGCAGACGGGGGTCGCGGCCTGCGTCTCGGTTGACGAGTACGACCGCGGCCTCATCCGCAAGCACGAGAAGACACGCCCCGACAAAGAGAACGACCGCACGCGCCACGTCCTCGAACTGCGCGCGCAGACCGGCCCGGTCTTCCTCACCTACCGCCCCGACCGGCGCATCGACGCGCTCGTCGCGGGCGCGTCCGCGTCCTCCGAGCCGCTCTACGACTTCACGGCAGACGACGGCGTCCGCCACACGGTCTGGCGCGTCGCCGTGCCCGAACAGCTCGCGCGCTGCTTCGAGGAAGTCCCTTTGCTCTACATCGCCGACGGCCACCACCGCGCGGCGAGCGCCAGCCGCGCGCGCGCCGCCCTGCGCGAACAGAATGAGAATCACACCGGCGACGAAGAGTACAACCGCTTCCTCGCCGTCATCTTCCCCGCCGACCAGATGCAGATACTTCCCTACAACCGCGTGGTCAAGGATTTGAACGGCCTCTCTCCCGAAGACTTTCTCGACGCCGTCCGCGGGCGCTTCGACGTGACCACGGACGCCAACCCGCGCGGCCCCGGCAAGAGCGGGCACTGGCACATGTATCTGGGCGGCAGATGGTACGGCCTCACGCTGAAGAAAGCCGGGGGAGACAACGGCGGCACGAGAAACAACGGCGGCTCCGGCGACGACGACCCGGTCGCCTCGCTCGACGTGAGCGTCCTGCAGGACAACCTGCTCGAACCCCTGCTCGGCATCAGGGACGTGCGGACGGACAAGCGCATTGACTTCGTCGGCGGCATCCGGGGCACGGAAGAGCTCGTCCGGCACGTTGACTCCGGCGCGGCGGCGGTCGCCTTCGCGCTCCACCGGACTTCGATTGATGACCTCTTGCGCGTCTCGGACGCCGAAGGCATTATGCCGCCGAAGTCCACATGGTTCGAGCCCAAGCTGCGCGACGGCATTCTGATTCACACGATTTAAGAGCGATGAGCTGTCGGCTTTTAGCTTTTAGCTTTTTCTCTTTCGCAAGCTAAGCCTCGGCCCGGATGTTGGCCGTTCCGGCACGGATAAAGCTGACGGCTAACAGCTAATCGCTAACAGCTTATGGAAATCGAGACCGAACGGCTGCGGCTGCGCGCGTTCACGTCGAAAGACGCGGACGAGCATTACCGCATCATCAGCGACACTGAGTTCAGGCGGCACTTCCCCGCGCAGTTCTTCCAGCCGACGCGCGACAACGTGCTGGTCGGCATCGGGCGCGTCATCGAGCATCACTATCAGCGCGGCTTCGGCTACTGGGCGATGGACTTGAAGGAGGAGGCGCGGATGGTCGGCTACTGCGGGCTCCGCTTCCTCGCGCCGACACAGGAGGTCGAGCTGCTCTACGGCATCGAGCGCGCGCACTGGAGCCGGGGGCTCACGACCGAGGCGGCGCGCGCCTCCTTGCGTTTCGGCTTCGACGAGATGAAGTTCGAGCGCATCATGGCCGTCACCGACCCCGCGAACCTCGGCTCGCGCCGCGTCATGGAGAAGTGCGGGATGAAATACGAAAGGGACGCCGTCTACTTCGAAACCCCTTGCGTCTATTACGCCCTTAACCGCGACGACTATCGCGCGGACGGCGGCACTTATGTCCTGCATCCTTGATTCTTTGTTTCTGAGAGGCTTTGAAGATTATGCGTGTGCTCATCGCAGATAAATTTGAACAGACGGGCCGCGACGGCCTCGAAGCCGCCGGGTGCGATTACTCGTACCAGCCGGACGTGAAGGACGAAAGCTTAGTCGAGGCCGTCCGCTCTTACCGGCCCGACGCGCTCGTCGTGCGCGGGACGAAGGTGACGGAGGCGTTGATGGACGCGGGCGCTCTCAAGCTCGTCGTGCGCGCCGGGGCCGGCTACAACACGATTGACGTGGCGGCGGCCTCGCGCCGAGGCATCTACGTCTCGAACTGCCCCGGTAAGAACTCCGTCGCCGTCGCGGAACTCGCACTGGCGCTCATGCTCGCGCTCGACCGCCGCATCCCCGATAACGTCGCGGCGCTGCGCGAAGGCAAGTGGAACAAGAAGGAGTTCTCGAAGGCGCGCGGCCTCTACGGGCGCACGCTGGGGCTGGTCGGCACGGGCCAGATCGGACGTGAGGTCATCCAGCGAGCGAGCGCCTTCGGCATGCACGTCGTCGCGTGGAGCCGCAGCCTCTCGGACGAGCGCGCCGCCGAGCTTGGCGTCGAGCGCAAAAGTAGCCCGGAGGACGCGGCGCGTGCCTCGGATATCGTCAGCGTCCACGTCGCCTTGAACGCCGAGACGCGCGGCTTCCTCGGCGACTCGTTCTTCGCGGCGATGCGCGAGGGCGCGTACTTCATCAACACGGCGCGCGGCGAAGTGGTTGACCAGACGGCCCTCGTCAAAGCGATGCGCGAGCGCGGAATCCGCGCCGGGCTCGACGTCTACGCACAGGAACCGACTTCGGGAACGGGCGAGTTCGCGGACGAGATCGCGCGCGAGCCGAACCTCTACGGCACGCACCACGTCGGCGCTTCGACCGATCAGGCGCAGGAGGCCATCGCCGCCGAGACCGTCCGCATCATCCGCACCTTCAAGGAGACGGGCAAAGTCCCGAACGTCGTCAACCTCGCGGTGCGCACGCCCGCGACGCACGCGCTCGTCGTCCGCCACCGCGACCGCCCCGGCGTCCTCGCCGCCGTGCTCGACCACATCCGCGCCGCTCAGATCAACGTGCAGGAGATGGAGAACATTATTTTTGAAGGCTCCGAGGCGGCGGTCGCCCGCATCAACCTCGAAGCCGCGCCCAGCACGGAGACGCTCGAACGCCTCAAGGCCGAGAATGCTGACATCATCGAGTTGAGCCTTTTGGAGATCCAAAGGCCGTGAATCGTCAAATCGGGAATCGTAAATAGAAAGAAACCGTTTTAATCTCATCACGATTCACGATTCACGGTTTTCTTATTCTTATGACGACAGCACTCATCACAGGCGCTTCGGGCGGCATCGGCGAAGTCTTCGCGCGCAAGCTGGCGGCGCGGGGCGAGAACGTCGTGCTGGTGGCGCGCTCGACTGAGAGGCTCGCGGCGATTTGCGAGGAGCTGCGGGCGGCGCACAAGATTGACGCGCAGTTCGTGGCGATGGATTTGATTGAGCGCGATGCGCCCGCGCGGTTGTTTGCGGAGACTGAGCGGCGGCACTCGTCGAGCTGACGCACCGCTACCTGCACGGGATGCGCGGGCGGCGCGCGGGCTCGATCATCAACGTCGCCTCGACGGCCTCTTTTCAGCCCGTGCCGTTCATGGCGACCTACGCGGCGACGAAGGCGTTCGCGCTCTCCTTCTCAGAGGCGCTGTGGGAGGAGAACCGCGCGTGGGGCATCCGCGTGATGGCGCTCTGCCCCGGCTCGACCGAGACCAACTTTTTCAAAGTCGCGGGTGTCGACACCCCGCCATCGAACATCTCGCAGACGCCCGAAGCGGTGGTCGAGACGGCGCTCGCGGCGCTCGCGCGCGGCAAGGGCCACGTCATCTCGGGCTGGGGCAACTTCCTTATGGCCGAGGCCGGGCGCTTCGTCCCGCGCGCGCTCGTCACGCGCATCGCCGGAATGATCTTACGCAAGCGGTACAAGCCAACTGAGGTAAATGGTAAATCGTAAATGGTGAATGGAGGAACCGCTTCCTGTCTTTCACCATTTACCATTCACCATTTACCATTCACCAGGAGAAAAAGATGTCCGAGAGAATTTTCAACTTCAGCGCCGGCCCCGCCGTGCTGCCCGTGCCGGTGCTGGAGCAGGCGCGCGCCGAGATGCTGTCGTTGCCCGGCGTGGGGATGTCGGTGATGGAGATCAGCCACCGCTCAAAGACATTCGACGAGATTCACAGGGGGGCCGAGTCCGGCTTGCGCGAGCTGTTGGGCATCCCCGACGAGGGCTACCGCGTGCTCTTTCTACAGGGCGGCGCGAGCCTGCAATTCTCGATGATCCCCTTGAACCTCCTGCCGGCGGGCGCAAGCGCCGACTACATCGTGACGGGGAGCTGGGGCAAGAAGGCCGTCAAGGAGGCCAAACGGCAGGCGGCGGTGAACGTCGCCGCCGACATGGCCGACAGCCGCTACTCGCGCGTCCCCGATCAGGGCGAGCTCAAGCTCGACGCGGGCGCGGCCTACGTGCATCTCACCTCGAACGAGACGATTGAGGGCGTCGAGTGGAAAGAGGAGCCTGAGACGGCGGGCGTGCCGCTCATCTCGGACGCCTCGTCGAACATCTGCTCGCGCCCTCTTGACGTGTCGAAGTACGCGCTTATCTACGCGGGGGCGCAGAAGAACCTCGGCCCTTCGGGCCTCACTCTCGTCATCCTGCGCGAAGACCTTCTGGGCCGCGTCCCCGAAGGCCTCCACACGATGCTCGATTACCGCACGCACGTCCAGAACGACTCGCTCTACAACACGCCGAACACGTGGGGCATTTACATCCTCAACCTCGTCTGCCGCTGGCTCAAAGAGCGCGGTGGGCTCGAAGGAATGGCGCGCGAGAACGAGTCGAAGGCGCAGTTGCTCTACGGGGCGATTGACGCGACCGACTTTTTCCGCGGCCACGCCGCGCCCGAAGCGCGCTCGTTGATGAACGTCACGTTTCGTCTGCCCTCGGAAGAGCTGGAGAAGAAGTTCACTGCGGAGGCGACCGCCGCCGGGCTCGATGGGCTCAAGGGCCACCGCTCGGTCGGCGGCATCCGCGCCTCGATCTACAACGCCTTCCCACGCGAAGGGGTCGAGGCGCTCGTCTCGTTCATGCGTGAGTTTGAGAGTAAGAACGGTTAGCGGCGGGCGGACATTTCGCCGTCGCCAAGCGCGCCGCGCAGCTCGAATCGGAATCTTCTTGATGAAAATAAAAATTCTGTCCCCACTTGTCATCGTCTTAACGATGCTGTCGGTGCTGTCGCCCGCGCAGAAGGACGACGGCGGCTCGCAGAAACCTTCCGCACTCGAACGCCCCGGCGAGCGTCACCTGCGAAACGTCCGCCAGTTGACCTTCGGCGGCGAGAACGCCGAGGCCTACTGGAGCGGCGACGGGCGCTCGCTCATCTTTCAGTCGAAGCGCGACGGGCGCGCGTGCGACCAGATTTACACGATGAGCGCCGCGGGCGACGGCGGACAGACGCGCATGGTCTCGACGGGCGGCGGAACGACGACCTGCTCGTACT
>JAIVJM010000142.1 GCA_020199995.1 Acidobacteriota bacterium
CGCCCATCATCGGCGCGTTTGCCGCCGGGCTCATCCTCGACGAGATACACTTCGAGAGCTTCCTCCGGCGCGGCGAGCAGACCTTGAACGAACTGCTCGCGCCCGTGAGCGCGCTGCTCGTCCCGGTCTTTTTCGTGCTCATGGGCCTGAGGGTAGACCTCCGCGTCTTCGTCCGGGTGGAGGTGCTCGGGTTCGCGTTGGTGCTGACGCTGGCGGCCATCGTCGGCAAGCAAGTCTGCTCGCTGGGCGTCTTGGAGCGCGGCCTCAACCGCCTCGCCGTCGGGCTCGGGATGATTCCGCGCGGCGAGGTCGGACTGATCTTCGCCGGCATCGGCGCGACGCTCATGCTGCCGAACGCCGAAGGGGTGCCGGAGCCGGTCATCGGCGCGACGACGTTCGGCGCGGTCGTCGTCATGGTCGTCCTGACAACACTCGTCACGCCGCCCCTGCTCAAGTGGTCGCTCATGCGCGCCACGCGCCGCGACGCCGAGAGTCCCGGCCCTCCGGGCGGGGAGAAGGCCGGGGCCGTCGAGTAAGAGGGCGGTGCGTTTTCACCGTGCGTCGCCACTTTCAGATCAAAACTATTGAGGGGGCTTTTTCTTATGGTCGACAAAAAATCTCAGAGCAAGGCGGGCGTCCCCGCGCGGCGGCGTGGGCAGCAGATGGGCGACGAGAGGAGCCAGCCGGACAAGACGCTCGAAGCTAAAGAGCAGACCCCGGCGCGGCGCGGTCGCCGCCAGACGTCGAGCAAGTTCTTCGGCGACGAATCTTCGCAGGCCGCCGGCAGTGACGGCGAGAGCCCGCGCGACAACACGCCCTCAGTCCCCGCCGCCATTCTCACCGGCGAAAAGGTCGGCGAGTCGGGCGGGGAAAAGGTCTTCAAGAGAAGATTGGCGGCGCAGAAAGGCAAAAGGCAAAAGTGAGAAGGCACAACGCCTCTTCACTTTTGCCTCTTTACTTTTGCCCTCGCCCGAATCGGGCTTGCGGCCTCAAAAAAAGAAGGCGCCGGAGCCCCCCATGCCCCGACGCCTATGGCCACTCTGAATCGTGGCCTGCCCCAAAGTTTCACTCGTTCTAGAAGGAACGCCCGTAAAGTGAGTACATATTACCGTCCGAGCCGGGGCCTTTGGTTGCAAACAGATTGCAAAGCAATGGTGAGTTTGAGACAGCCGAAAAGCCCTCGAACTTGAATCGTGCGCCGCGAAGATGGTTAAGCGGACGCCGCGCTCGGAGTGGGCGCGGCTTCGGCGTCGTTTCGGCAAATTGTAGTCGGCCTTCGCTCGCGGGCCGGGTGGCGTTTAGTCCACGACCCACATGTCGCCGCTGTGGATGAGCTTTTCTAACTGGCCGCGGCCCTGTTTGGCGATAGCCGTCTCGATCTGGCCGGCGAGGAGGTCTTCGTAGGTCTCGCGCTGGACATCGCGGAAGATGCCGACGGGCTGCGGGAAGTTGGGGAACTCCATGCGGGCGAGCATGAAGGCGACCGAGGGGTCGTGCTCCCCGGCATTGTGGACGAGGCAGTCGTTCTCGTTGAGGCCGGTCTCGGGGCCGAGTTGGATGACTTCCGGCAGCGCCCCGTTCATGCGGATGCCCTTCTCGCGGTTTTTGCCGAAGACCATCGGCTTGCCGTCTTCGAGGTAGAGCACGTTGTCGGGCCGGACACTGCGCTCGGCGAAGGAATCGAACGCGTGGTCGTTGAAGATGTTGCAGTTCTGATAGACCTCGACGAACGAGACGCCCTTATGACGCGCCGCCGCGTTGACCACCGCGCCGAGGTGTTTGACATCAATATCAATCGTGCGCGCGACGAAGGTCGCCTCCGATGCGATGGCAAGCGAGGCGGGGTTGATGGGATAGTCAATGACGCCCATCGGCGTGGACTTCGTCCGCTTGCCGAACTCTGAGGTCGGGCTGTACTGACCCTTCGTCAAACCGTAGATGCGGTTGTTGAAGAGGATGTAATTAAGGTCGAGGTTGCGGCGGATGGCGTGCATGAAGTGGTTGCCGCCGATTGACAAGGCGTCGCCGTCGCCCGTAATCACCCACACTGAGAGCTCAGGGTTGGCCGACTTGATGCCGGTCGCCACTGCCGGCGCGCGCCCGTGAATCGAGTGGAACCCATAGGTGTTCATGTAGTAGGGGAAGCGCGAAGAGCAGCCGATGCCGCTGACGAAGACGACCTTCTCGCGCGGGATGCCGAGTTCGGGCATCACCTTCTGTACGTTGCTGAGGATGGCGTAGTCGCCGCAGCCCGGACACCAGCGCACCTCCTGATCGGAGGTGAAATCCGCCTTCGTCATCTTGCCCGGCGGCGGCGCCGCAGCGCCCGACACGACCGAGCCCGGCCCGCTCTCCGGCGAAGGCCCGCCGCCGCTCACGTTGCCGCCCCCCGCGCCCTCATCCACGAGCGCGTCGTCTGCCTTGTTCCCGTTCGTCCCGTTTCCGTTGGTGCTCATCTGTGATTCCTCTCGAATGATTACTCGTTACTATTTTTCCTGCCTTGGTCGATGGCCGTCCACAACCGTAGATACTGCTCCCGCACGTAAGGATTCAACGCTTCGGCGAAGTCGGCGTGGAGGTCGCGCGCCTTGATTAACTCCTGCACGTCCGCGAGGTCTTTGAGGCGATCGGGCGCAGTCATGCCGGAAGCGAGCTTCAACTCCACAAGTTTTTCGAGCGTCACGACGCGCACGCCGTCAAGCTCGACGGAAGCCTCGGCGGGGACGGGAAAACTGACCGGCTTCGGCTTGCCGTCACCCGGATACTCGCCCGAAGTGATGATTTTAACGGGAACGCCTTCGAGTGATGTACGAAACTTTCTTCGCGCCCCCTGAAACGCTGGACTGTAGCCGAGTCCGACCAACTCTCCGTGAAAAGCTTCCAGCCCCTCCGCGGTCATCACCAAATCAATGTCTTCAGTAAATCGAGGATAGCCGTGAGCCATCAAGGCGACCGCGCCGATGAGCATGTAGTCAATACCGTGCCGCCCCAAATCCTCGGACAGTCGCGCGAGCGCGCTGTTGAGTGTTCCCTGTCCCATAAGGTAGCGCAAGCCCTCCGCGTACACGTCGTGGAGCGAGCGAGGGTTGATGGTCGAGGCGGAAGTCTTCATCGCGACTTTTGCGGGCTACAAATACTCTTCGACCTTCTTGACGATCTCGCGTATCTGGAACGGGCGGCCCTTGACCTTCGAGAAGGGGACAGCGTCCACCAGATACTTGGCGCGGATCATCGTGGCGAGCTGGCCGAGGTTCATCTCGGGGATGATGACCTTCTCAAAGCTGCGGAGCACGTCGCCGAGGTTCTTCGGGAACGGGTTGAGGTGGCGGAGGTGTGCGCTCGAAACCGACTTGCCATCCTGCTGCAAACGCTCGACCGCCGAAGTGATCGAGCCGTAGGTCGAGCCCCAACCCAAAACGAGCACCTTGCCTGTGGGCTCGCCGAAAACCTCGACGTCGGGGATGTCCTGCGCGGCGCGGTCTACTTTGGCCTGTCGCATCAGGACCATGAAGTGGTGGTTCTCGGGGTCGTAGTTGACGTTGCCCGTGAGGTGCTCTTTCTCGATGCCGCCGATGCGGTGCTCTAAGCCGGGCGTTCCGGGCAGCGCGAAGGGACGCGCCAAGGTCTCCTCGTCGCGCGCGTAGGGCATGAAGTTGGTGGGGTCTTCGACGAACTTCACTTCGATCTTCGGCAGGTCGGCGACTTCGGGGACGAGCCATGGCTCCGCTCCGTTGGCGAGGTAGCCGTCCGAGAGATAGAAGACCGGCGTCATGTAGCGGAAGGCGAGGCGCACGGCCTCAATCGCCATCGCGAAACAG
>JAIVJM010000143.1 GCA_020199995.1 Acidobacteriota bacterium
GGCCCGTCGCCTTCTTCATCCTCCCCCTCTTCGCGCTGGCGAACACCGCCGTCGTCGTCGGCGCGGACGCCCTGCCGGGTCTCACCGGGAATAACAGCCTGGGGATTATTTCGGGACTCTTAATCGGCAAGCCGCTGGGCATCACGCTGCTGAGTTTTATCGCCGTCTCCGTCGGCCTCTGCCGCCTGCCGCTCGACCTCAACTGGAAGCACGTCTTCGGCGCGGGGCTCCTCGGCGGCATCGGCTTCACGATGTCGATCTTCATCACGAACCTCGCCTTCGCCGGCCGGTCGGAAGTCATCAACGCCTCGAAGATGGCGATCCTGCTCGCGTCGCTGGCGGCGGGGACGTTCGGATTCCTCTGGCTCAAGCTGCTCGGTCGGCCCGTGGCCGGCGACGACGACTTGGACGCGATGGATTTCGCGGCGGACGAAGCATGAACCGGGGGGTGCACGAAGGGCCGGGTCGCGCATCGCGACTGTGGGCTCCGCCCCGACTTCGCCCGGCGCTGCGGAGGGCGTTTTGCGCCGTGGAGTAAGTGAAGTTTCTTCACTCCCCCGCCCGCTCACCGCCCGCGTCCTCCGAACCCCCGACTTCCCGTCGCGCGAAGGCCCGCAACTCCTCGCGCAGCGCCGCGACCTCCGCACGGAGGCTCTCGACCTGTGCGACCCCGGCCAACTCGGCCTCGGCGCTCTCGGCGTCGCGGCCGACGAAGAAGGTGGCGAGCGTGGCCGTCACGTAGCCGAAGACTGCGAAGGCGTAGAGGGCGAGCGCGAAGCACAGCACCCGCCCCTCGGTCGTCTCCGGGAAGTAGTCCGACCCCATCGTCGTCATCACCATCGCCGTCCACCACAGCGCCTCCCCATAAGACTCGAACCCCCGCCCGTCGGACTTCTCGTTCTCGAAGGCGTACATGCCGGCGGCCCCCGCCAGGGCGACGATGACCGTCAGCGCGACGACGTAACCCGCCCCACGACGGCGCATCGTCGCGCCGAGGGCGCGCATCCCGCGGTTGAGCGAGCTGACGACGCGGAACAGGCGCAGGCCGCGCGCGGCCCTCGCAGCCCTCAAGACTCTCACGACGCGGAAGATGCGGAAGACGCGCAGGGCCGGGACGGCGAGCGCGAGGGCTGTCAGCCAGTTCGCTTTCAGGTAGTCGGACTTGTCGGGGGCGAGTGTGAACTTGAGGAGGAAGTCCAGGATGAAGACGATCCAGATAATCGTGCCGACAACTTCGAGCGCGGGCGAGAGGCCGCGCGTGAACTCAAGGATGAGTAGCGCGAGCCAGACGAAGCCGAGCACGAGCATCGGCGTCTCCAGCCAGTCTTCGAGACGCGCGAGCAGTTCGCGCCGCTCGGCGTCGAGCAGCGGGCGTTCGGGCGGCGGGCCTCCCGCGTGGCTCATCGGGAGTCCGAAGTGTTCGGCGCCTTCGCCGTCGTGTCACTCACAACTTCGCCTCCTTTCGTCAGCGTCGGACAGGCAGGTTAATACCTGAGACGTTGGACCCGCATCCGTAATACCCCCCACGGGCGTTGAGTGGAATCACCTAAGTAGGGGGAAACACTCACACGGGCTGTGTAATTTCACTGCTGCGCCCGGCCCTTCGATTTTCTATCCTCTATAGATTAAAACCAAAGATTAAAACCAAGCACAGACTGTAAAGGCACTCAATGCGAAAAAGTTTAACGAATCAGTGTCATTTCGTCGTCGTCCTAATACTCCTCATCTGGGCGGGCGGCTGCGCCGTGAGGGAACGGAAAGTTGAGTTGCAGGGCAGCACGCCTGCTCTACCGACCCCGAAAGCCGAGGGGCGGCAGCCGACCATCGCCGCCTCCCCGGTGAAAGAGGGCGCGGACGGCTGGCTGGTCTCGAATGCCGACGCGGTGACGCTCACCGTCAAGGCCCCAGGCGCGAGCGAAGTCGCGTTGCTCTACCGGCCCGTCGTCGCCGACGAGCAGGACGGCTACCTCCAACTCAAAAAATTGACCGCACCGCCGGAGGGCGAAGGCGGAGAGTTCCGGGCCGACATCTCGACGCCGGAGGACTTCGCGGGTGACGTGTGGGCACAAGCCACCTACCCGGGCGGCGCGCGGAAGCAGACCGGGCGGATCGCCCTCACCACCCGCACGGCGACGGGCGAGACGGAACCTCAGAGCGCGTCGCAGGAAGCCGACGACACCGCGAAACAGCAAGATGCGAACGGGGATTCCGTCGGGGAGGACGAGTCGGCGCGCTCCGACAAGGCGACCGGCGGGCGCGTCACGCGCGCGTCGCTCCGCCCTCACCGGCCCGACATCCGCATCACGGTCAACGTGCCGGCGTTCCTCCTGACGCTCTGGCAGGACGGCAAGGAGGTGGCGACTTACCCGGTCGGCGTCGGGCGCAAGGCTTTCCCGATCCCCGTGGGAGAGCGAGCCGCGACGCGGCTCATCCTGAATCCCGCGTGGGTGCCGCCCGACAGCGCGTGGGTTCGCGCCTCCGGCGAGGTCGAGCCGTACGAGCGCATCCCAGCGGACGACCCGCGCAACCCGCTCGGCAAGATCAAGATTCCGCTCGGCGACGCCTACCTGATACACGAGGCCGCGCGGCCTTCTGACATCGGCTCGCTCGTCTCGCACGGGTGCGTCCGCATGCTCACCGACGACCTCTTCGACCTGACCGAGCGCATCGCCCGCGCTCGCTCGCTCGACATCACGGGCGAAGAGATTGAGAAGGCGCGCGGCGACGGCGAGCGCCGCGTGCTGCGGCTGGTAGAGCCGCTGCCGGTGGACATCAACTACGACACGGAGGTCGTCGAAGGCGGCGTGCTCCACGTCTACCCGGACGTGTACGACCGCAAGACGAACACGGTCGAGCGTCTGCGCGAAGATTTGCGCGCCGCCGGAGTTGACGTGTCGAAACTCGACGACGAAACGCTCAGGCAGATGATCGGGCGGGCGAGCATATCGGAAAAGTTCGTCGTCCGCATCTCCGACTTCGGGCGCGGGCGCGCGCTCGCCGCCGGACGCACTGTGCCCCTCGTCGGGCGCGAACCGCCGAAGCAGAAGAAATTCGCGTAACACGCTGCCGAGGGCAATGAGGAATCAAGTCGGGAGATGCGGCGCGCGGCACTTAGGGCTTCCTTACGTCTCGTATCGCCTTTATATTTAAGCGAAGTTCAAACGAGGCGTACGCTTGTTCGATTCGTTTTTCCAACAATTGCACGACCACGCCCCGGCGCTCGCCGTGCTCGCGACGCTCGTGCTGGTGCTCCTCGCCGGGACTTCGGCGCAGATTCTCGCCGAGCGGATGCGCGTCCCGGCGACGGGGCCGCTGCTCGTCGCGGGCCTCCTGTTCGGCCCCGCCGTGCTGGGGCTCGTCCAGCCGGAACTGCTCGGCGTCACGCTGCGGGTCGTCGTCCGCGCCGCCGTGGCCGTCGTCGTCTTCGAGGGCGGGCTGCTCCTGAAGGTCAGCGAGCTGCGCCACACCTCGCGCGCCGTGGCCGGACTCGTGAGCGTCGGGCTGTTGATTACGACCCTGCTCGCCGCCCTCCTCGTCAACCTGCTGCTCGGGTGGTCGTGGGAGTTGAGCCTGCTCTTCGGCGCGATAGTGTCGGTGACGGGGCCGACGGTGATTACGCCCATCTTGCAGAAGGTGAGGGTCAACCGCCGCGTGCGGACGACGCTCGAAAGCGAGTCGGTCATCGCCGACCCCTTGGGCGTCATCCTCGCCGCGCTGGTCTTCACAGCCATCACGACGCCCGGCGGCTGGCAGTACGCGGCGCTGCACGGGCTCACGACGCTCGCGGCCAAGGAGCAGGTCGAGGAGTTCAAAGGCGACCTCGCCTCCATCGCCATCTCGGCGGTCTTCGTCCTGCTCGCCGCGAGTCTGGAGTTGGGCGATCTGGCGCGGCTCGGCTGGCGCGGCGCGGCGGTCGTCGCCCTGCTGATGCTCGTGGTGAGGCCGGTCCGGGTCTTCCTCTCGACGTGGGGCTCGGAGCTACGCCGTAACGAGAAATGGTTCATCTCCTTCTTAGGCCCGCGCGGCATCGTCGCGGCGTCCGTGGCGACGTTCTTCGCGCTGGAACTGACGGACGCGGGCTACGTCGAGGGCCGCCTGCTCGTGTCGCTCGTCTTCGCGGTCGTGCTGGCGACAGTCTTGATAGAAGGGAGCGCGGTCGGCTGGCTCGCGCGCAGGTTCAAGGTCATGCCCAAACACACCATCATCGTCGGCGCGGACGAGGCCGGGCGGCTGCTCGCCGCCGAACTCAACCGTGCGGGCGAGACCGTCTCGCTCATCGACCTCGACCCCGAAGCCTGCGCCGCCGCGGGAGAGTTGAAGGGCGTGAGCCTGTACTGCGACGACGCCACGGACGCCGGGGTCCTGCGCCGCGCCGGGGCGGAGGACGCGAAATGTCTGATCGCCGCGACTTCGAGCGACAAGGTCAACCTGCTCGTCTGCCAGGTCGCGCGGGCCTCGTTCGGTCGGGACAACCGGAAGATGCGCCTCGTCGCGCGGGCGAACAACTCGTCGAACATGGGCGCGTTTGAGGCCGCCGGTATCGAGACGATGAGCCCGGCACGCGCGGCGGCGACCATCCTCGAAAACATGGTTCTGCGACCGTCGCTCTTGCGCCTGCTGGCGGCGGGGGCCGAGCCCGAAGACGTGATTGAAGTCACGGTTGAACGGGAAGGCAGCGCGGGCAAGACTCTCGCCGAACTGGCGCTCCACGGCTGCGTGGTGGCGGCGCTCAAGCGCGCCGAGCGGCTCGTCGTGCCGAACGGCTCGACGAGGCTGAGGGAGGGTGATGTGTTGACGATCATCGGGAGCGAGCCGGCGGTCAACGCCGCGCGGGAAAAACTCGACGGGACGAACTGAGTCGGCACGCGCGGCGAACCTCGGAGGCCACCGCGCCGAATTATAAGGGGTCGCCATCCATGACGGCGGACATCGCAATCGTGCTGGCGGTACTCGCCGGCGCGGTCATTCTATTCGCGACCGAGAGGCTGCCCGTGGACGTGGTGGCGCTCGTCGTGATGTCGGTACTTTTGCTGAGCGGCATTGTGACTCCCTTCGAGGGGCTGGCCGGGTTCAGCAACCCGGCCACGGTGACGGTCGGCGCGATGTTCGTCCTGAGCGCCGCGCTGTCGAAGACCGGCGCACTCAACTCGGTCGGCGCACTGCTCGTCCGGCTCGGCAGGCGCAGCTTCTGGCTGGCCCTCGCCTCGATGATGCTCTTCGTGGGGGCGGTCTCGGCGTTCGTCAACAACACGGCGGCCGTGGCCGTCTTCATGCCGGTCATGCTCACGCTCGCCCGCGACATCCAGGTAAGCCCCTCGAAGCTCTTGATGCCGCTCTCGTTCGCCTCGATGTTCGGCGGCGTCTGCACGCTCCTGGGAACCTCAACCAACGTCCTCGTCAGCTCCATCGCCGAACAGCACGGGCAGGAGCCGTTCGGGATGTTCGAGTTCGCGCCCTTCGGCCTCGTTATATTCGGCGTCGGAATGCTCTACATGGTGGGCGTCGGCGTCAGGCTGATACCGAACAGGAGGGAGGGCGACGACCTCACGGAGAATTTCGGGATGGGCGAATACCTGACCGACGTGGTGCTGCTGCCTGAGTCCGCCTCGGTCGGCAAGTCGCTGGAAGATTCGCCGCTCGTGCGGGAACTCAACGTCGCCGTGCTGGAGGTCTTCAGGAGCGGCGAGCGCGTCAGCGTCCCGCCGCCCGACATGACGCTCGAAGCCGGGGACGTGCTGCGCGTCCGCACCGACGTGCGACGAATCAGGGAGCTTCAGGGCCGCGTCGGCGTTCGGCTGCAACCGGGCATGAAGTGGCGCGAAGAAGACCTTGAGTCCGAGGGCGCGGCGCTCGTCGAGGCGGTGGTGGCGCTCAACTCGCCGCTCGAAATGAAGACGCTGGAGGAGACGAATTTCCGGGCCACGTTCGGCGGGACGGTGCTGGCGATCCGCCACCGCGGGCAGTTGCTGCACGAGAACATCAGCAC
>JAIVJM010000144.1:0-3780 GCA_020199995.1 Acidobacteriota bacterium
GCTTTAGAGAGCGAGCCCCCGGCCTCCGGCCTTTCTGTTGATTCGCGCTTCTCTATTGAGTCGCGCCCCTCTGGCCGTCCGAGGGGTAGAGGTCAACCACGTTGCTGACGGCGAGCGCGGTGGGGCGAATGCCGTAGCGTTTGATCTTCGCGTTGAGCGTCGTGACCTTGATGTTGAGCATACGCGCCGCGCGCCGCTGGTGACCGCCGGTGTGCATCAGCGCCCAGCGGATGAGATCGGTCTCGAAGCGGCGCACCTCTTCCGAGAAGTTGACGGTGAGTCTGCCATCCGGCGACTCGGTGCCCTTCAGCGACTCGACCTCTTTGAGGAGGGCGAGCGTCAGCTCCTTGAGCGTCTTGAGCTTGACGGACGAAGCGGCCTGTTCGGGCGCGGCTTCCGCCTCCAATGTTTCCGGCGCGTACTTTCTGCTCTCCAGCATGATAAAGAAACTCCTTTCGTGGTTCCCTTCTGATAGAAAAGTCAAACCCGGTTCGCGGCTACGCCGTTGCGTTCAGTCTCCGAGAGTCATGAGTTGTTCGAGGCAACGGCCTTCGACCTCTCGGGTGTTGCGCTCGCTGAGCCGCCTGTCGCCGCCGTCGTTCGGGAGCAGCCACTCGCCGTCCGCGCCGCGCACGAGGTGTCCGAGTTCGTGCAGGAGCGTGAGCGCGCGCGCCCCCCGGCTCGGGATCAGAAACCTGCCGATGTGCACCCGCGCCGCCTGCGCAAACGGTATCCGGATAAAGAAAGGCCCGTTGCTGTTGATCGCGGCTTCTTCAAAGAGGCGGAAGGAGGCGCCGGTCAGGTTATTGCGGTAGATGGTGTAGCGGCCCTTCATCCGAATGGCGAGCGCGCCGTCGCCGAGCGCTTTCTTCCGCAACTGGCGCGCGAAGTCGTTGAAGGCTTCGAGCGCGCCCGCCGAGCCGCCGAAGAAACGGCTACAGGAATTCTCTTCCTTCAGAATGTGATAGACATCCATATATGACTCTTCGTCCGCCAGCTTCTCCGCCGCGAGGTCTATGGGCGCGGGCACGCGCACGCGCAGGGGGAGAGGCAGGGGGAGGGGCGGCGCGCCCGCCACGTATTCGCCGACCGCCACGAGGTCAAGACCCCACATGCTGCTGCGGCCCCCTTCGATCAAGCCCGCGACGTCGGCCAAAGGGGCTTGCGCCGCCGCCGCGCTCTGCATCAAGACCCCCAGAGCAAAAGCGTGGAAAACAGGTCGCAGACGCATCTCGGAACCTCCTGAGTACGTTCTTCACGATTGGTTTCCCTCCACTTTCGTTTCTACTCTGAATAAAGCGGGACTGTCGCGACGCGTTTGCGCGGGCTGCTCGCCGTCCCGGTTTCCGAGACCCCGGCGTCGCCCGCGCCGGGAGACGCCGTTCGTCGCCGCCGCGCGACTAACGATGTGCGGATTTTAAGGAGTGGGTGCGGTGGGCAGAAGCGTTTTGTGATGAAGTGGACGTGTCTTGTGACGAGCCGCCTGATTGTGACCGCGAGGCGCGCCCGGCGTTTACACTTTATTTACAAGACGTTGCGAATTTACAGGCTGTTGCCGAGAGCCGCCTGCAACTTGTCGCGGTAGCTGCGCGAGAGCGTGAGCTGCGTACCGTCGTTGAGGATGATGTGATATTCGCCATGCGACCAGGGTTGGAGTTCTTTGATGCGGTCGAGACGGACGATGGCCGAGCGGTGGATACGGACGAATTCATGCGGGTCGAGCTGTGATTCGAGGCCGCCGATGGTCTCGCGCAGGAGGTAGCCTTTGGCCCCCGTGTGGATGGAGACGTAGTTGCCCTCGGCCTCGATCCAGTCTATCTCGTCGGTGTTGAGGAAGAAGACGCGGCCCCCCGTCTTGACGACGAGGCGCTCGCTGTAGCGCTGCGGCTCCTTGATCTGTTCGAGCAGAGCGAGGATGCGCGCGTCAATCCCATTATCGGGATCGTGCCTGAGCTGCTTTTTGGCCCGCTCCATCGCGGCCTTGAAACGCTCGCGGTCGAAGGGCTTGAGGAGGTAGTCGAGCGCGTGCACCTCGAAGGCGCGCACGGCGTAGTGGTCGTAGGCGGTGATGAAGATGACGGGCGGGAGCGATTCGTCCCTCAGCGCTTCGAGGACGGCGAAGCCGCCGACCTCGGGCATCTGGACGTCTAAGAGAAGGAGGTCGGGCTGCAGCGCCTGGATGGCCTCGATGGCCTCCGCGCCGTTCGAGCACTCGCCGATGATGCGGATTTGAGGGTCGTCGGCGGCCATCCCGCGAATCTTCTCGCGCGCGAGTGGCTCGTCGTCTACGACCAGCACGCGGATCGGCGCGACTGGGGCCGCGGCGTCACGTTTCTCCATCCGTCTCCCTTTTTCGTCCGGCGAGGGGTGGGCACACTTACGCCCGTTCGACAGCCTTCTGCAAATAAAACACCGCGCCGTGAGACTTCGTGGCGGAAATCTTCTGGGCGTCCAAGTGGTGCTTCGTGGTTTCAGGCGGACAGCGGACGGCGGCGAGTTTCTCGTTCAGGAGGTTGAGGCTCGTGTGACCGGTATTTCCAGCGTTACAAGGAGGCCGCCACCGGGAGCGTCGCTCAGATCGAAGCTGTGCGCCGCTCCGTAAAGCTGACGGAGGCGGGCGCGTGTGTTCGTGAGCCCGAGTCCCTCTCTGAACCTGCCGTTCGATTTTGAGATGGCCGTGATGCCCGGCCCGTTGTCCTGCACCTCTATACGGAGCAATCCGTTTTTTCGTTTCGCGGAAATTTTGATGCGGCCCGGACTGGAGCGCGGGGCGATGCCGTGGCGGAGCGCGTTCTCGACGATGGGCTGAAGGATGAGGTTGGGGACAGGCGTGTCGAGCGCCTGCGATTCGATCTCCATATGGGTCGTGAGGCGATCCTGAAAGCGCACGCGTTCGATTTCGAGATAGCAGCCGAGGAATTCAAGCTCCTTTTGCAGCGAGACCTCATGCGCGCCGGAGTTCTCCAGCGTGAGGCGCAGGAAGTCGCCGAGCCGCGCGATCATCTGGTCGGCGCACTCCGGGTCTTTGTGGACGAGCGCCGAGATGGAGTGGAGCGTGTTGAAGAGGAAATGCGGGTGCAACTGCATCTTGAGGGCCTGCAACTGCGCCTGCGAGAGCTGCGCTTCGAGCTGCGAGGCGCGCAGCTCGCCCTCGCGGAAGCGGCGGTAGTAGCGGAACCCCTGATGCAGCAGGAGGAGCAGCGCGTAAATGCCGTAGGCCTCGGTCGAGTTGTAGATGATCGTCTGCACCGTGTCGCGCACCATGTAGGGGCGCTTCGGGCTGTCGAGGAACAAGAAGTGGAGGATGATATGGAAGAGGCCGTTCAAGGCGATGACGAAGAGCGTCGCCCACAGGAGATGGAGCAGGAGGTTGCGCGGCATCTTCTGCCGGTCGAGCGGGTAGCGCTCGGCGAGCCAGAAGATGAGGATCGTTCCGAAGGCCCAGAGGTACGGGTAGATGAACTGCGACGAGGCCGCGTCGCCCCAAGTGATCGGCCTTTCGCTCAGCAGGCGCGTGTAGTACAACTGGTTCGTGAACAGGAAGGCCATGCCCGTCCACACGCCGAAGATGATGAGCCAGCGCACCCAGCCACGCCGCCACAAACGCTCGCCTTCGGCCCACCCGGCGCGGGGAGCGCTCGGTTCCGGTGTCATCGAGTCCATAGTCGTCTCTCGCGAAAGCCACCGCCCGAAGGCGTCCGCGTCAAAATCCTCCGCCCACCCACCCACCCACAGCCCATTTTCGTGCCGCCCAATGAACACGATAATATAAGCCCGAGG
>JAIVJM010000144.1:3862-5122 GCA_020199995.1 Acidobacteriota bacterium
CCTCTCTTCCGCGCGCACGGGCGCTTCGTCGAGTCGCTCGCGGGCGGCTACATCACCGCCGAGGACGTAGGCACGAGCCCCTCCGACATCGCTTACGTCCAATTGGAGACGCGCCACGTCGCGGGCCTGCTCGAACGCTCGGGCGACCCTTCGCCCGTCACCGCGCGCGGGGTCTTGAGGGCGATTCAGGCTGCGGCGAAGTGGCGCTGGGGTTCGGACGAGCTGACGGGGCGGCGCGTCGCCGTGCAGGGATGCGGCAACGTCGGACGCCACCTCGCGCGGGAACTACGCGGGGCGGGCGCGTCGCTCGTCGTCGCCGACACGGACGAGGAGCGGGTCCGGCGCGTCGTCTCGGAGTGCGGGGCCGACACGGTAGAGCCCGAAGAAATCTTCGATGCCGTGGCCGACATCTTCGCGCCGTGCGCGCTCGGCGGTGTCCTGAACGACGAGACGGTTCCGCGCCTCCGCGTCGAGATCGTCGCCGGTGCGGCCAATAACCAGTTGCTCGAAGCGCGGCACGGCGACGCGCTCGTCGCCCGCGGCATCCTCTATGCGCCCGACTACGCCGCCAACGCGGGCGGCATCATCAACGGCTGCCGCGAGCTGCTCGGCTGGGATCAGGCGCGCGCTCTCGGCCATGTCGAGGAGATTTACGAAACGCTGCTTCATCTCTTCGCACTCGCGAAATCCGAAGGCGTGCCGACGCACATCGCCGCCGACCGTCTCGCCGAGCAGCGACTGAAAAAGTGAGCGGTAAGCAGTAAGCCGTGAGCAGTAGAAGAGAGCAGTCATAAGCCCCATCAGGGGCGGAAGAATTCCAAGCTTGAGCACGTTGCTATTTGGAATTCTTTCGCCCCTGATGGGGCTTTGGTGTTTTTAATTTCTCGCCTTTCCCACGGCCCGACGCCCCTCGTCTAAATTCTTTCGCGCCTCCGGCGCTTTCAATCTGGAGAGTCACACTGCACACTGCGCGCTTTCTTCCCTCCTATGGCAAAATTAATTCGATGAAACGCGAGTTGAAGTTCGTCGTTCAGGAGCATCACGCGAGCCACCTGCACTGGGACTTTCGTCTGGAGATGGGCGGGGTGCTGAAGAGCTGGGCGGTGCCGAAGGGGCCTTCGCTCGACGCGTCGGCGAAGCGGCTCGCCGTCGAGGTTCCCGACCACGCGCTCTCTTACCTGACCTTCACGGGCGAACTGGCCGAGGGCTCATACGGCGCGGGGCAGGTCTACCGCTGGGACACGGGGACATACAAGCCGA
>JAIVJM010000203.1 GCA_020199995.1 Acidobacteriota bacterium
CCATAATCAATGCCTTAATAGGGTGAGCTGGTCAACTACCACGCCTTGAAAGGCGGTGGCTTGTTCTTGCTAAGCAATGTCTCGCGACATGGCCGCGAACTTCTCTCTGTTCGCAGAAGGTTAATGCTCCGAAACCTTCAAGAGAGCTTGAGCTGGTTGACATGGATGGCAAGTCCATCCGCAAGGCGGAAGCAGCGTAGCGCATAGCCACCCGTTTATGCCGAGTCGCAACGGGCGTGATTGCTCAACTTAAAGACTATGCTTGGAGCATGTTCGGGAACGCACTGTCTCACGACTGGGATGGTTGAATGATACCACTAACGGCGGCTCATCCCCGTAATAAATTAACGGGGTCTCCGCCGCTCTCTAACGAAAGGTTTTCTGATGAACTGCCTCATCTGTAAACACACCCACATGAAGGAAGGCACGACCATCCTGCCGATTGAGCGCGGCAACGCCATCCTCCTCGTGACGGACATCCCCGCGCAAATTTGCGCCAATTGCGGCGAGCCTTATCTCGACGAAGACACGGCGCGCGATGTTCAGGAACTGGCGAACGAAACTCTGGCGGGCGAGATCAGTTACGCGAAAGCACGAGGCGAGCGCACAGTCTTAGTCGCGCCATTCGCATAGATACCATGCCGTCCTCCGTGTCTTCGAGGAGACCAAGCGTCGCGGCGTCCTCATCGGCAAAGGCGGCCTCTACGGCAACGTCATCCGCACGGGGCTGATGCTGAATTCGACGAAGAACACGGTTGACGAATTGATTGGCGCGCTCGACGCTGCATTAGGTAACATTGCGGCTTAAGACCCGACGAAGAACTCGAACAGAACGCCGAGGGGCTTTCCCTTGAATTAGACCGAAGAGAAGCAGCCCCGTAGGGGCAGAATGTTTGTAGCCACAGCCCCAATCAACTCAACGAGCTCCGGCAGGAGCGAACTGTAAATCTTTATGGCAAACACTTACACACAGATTTACATTCAAACCGTTTTCGCCGTCAGCGGTCGCTTATCCTTGATTCGTAAGGAGCACGAGGAGGAGATTTACAAGTTCATCACCGGGATAATTAGAAACGACGGACATAAATTGATTGCCATTAACGGCATGGCTGACCACGTCCACATCCTGTTTGGACTGAAGCCCGACATGGCCCTTTCGGACTTGGTGCGGGACATCAAATCCAACTCTTCAAAGTTCATAAACGAGCGGCGCTTCGCCCCCGTCAAGTTCGGTTGGCAGGAAGGCTACGGGGCTTTTTCTTACGGACGATCACAACTCAGCTCGATCATTAGCTACATTCACAATCAGGAGAAACATCATCGCCGCAGATCGTTCAAGGATGAATATCTGTCCCTGCTGAGGAAATTCGAGGTTGAATTCGAGGATAAATACGTGTTCAAGTTTCTTGAGGATAAATAGCTGTTAAAGCTCCGTAGGAGCGGAATGTTTTTGGCATCGCATCGCAAGAAAGTTCCAAGCCCCGGAGGGGCGAGATATGGGTAAATCTTTATTGGGGAAGATTGTTGCCAGCGACCCGTTCTTACATTTCGCTCCTCACGGAGCTTTGAGTTTTGACTTGCCGGTGGCTACAGACATTTCGCTCCTCACGGAGCTAGTAAAACATCCCCACCACAAGCGGTGGGGCATTAAGAACCTTTTTCGTAAAGGAATTTTGTTTGAAAGTCTTTTAAGGACAGATTGTTTATAGTCCCTGATTCAGTTGGAGAATCAATGCTTCTGACTGTTTGTACCAAATAGGAGATTCACTGCCACCTCTACACAAGGAACTACTTCATGAAAACACTCGTCCAAAACGGTCGCATTGTCACAGCAGTTGACGACTACAAAGCCGACATTCTGATTGAAGGCGAAGTCGTCTCAGTCATCGGCGCGAAGCTTGAGATGGAGGCCGACCGGGTGATTGATGCTTCGGGGAAACTCGTTATCCCCGGCGGGATTGACCCGCACACGCATATGGAGCTGCCGTTCGGGGGGACGCAGGCGTCGGACGACTTTCGCACGGGCACAATCGCCGCGGCCCATGGCGGGACGACGACGATTATTGATTTCGCGGTGCAGTACAAGGGGCAGACGCTCACCGAGGGCTTGGACGCTTGGCACGCCAAGGCCGAGGGCAAATGCGCGATTGATTATGGCTTCCATCTCATTACCACCGACCTCGAAGACGAGCGCGTGCCTGAGCTGCACCGGGTGATGGATGAGGGCGTGACGAGCTTCAAGATGTTCATGGCCTACCCCGGCGTCTTTCTGGTGGACGACGCGACCATCTTCCGCGCGATGTCGGCGGCGGGCGAGCGCGGCGGCCTGATCTGCATGCACGCCGAGAACGGCGTCGTTATCAACGAGATTATCAAGCGCGCGCTCGCCGCGGGGCGCACCGCGCCGAAGTATCACGCGCTGACGCGGCCCACGCGCGCCGAGGCCGAGGGCGTCCACCGCGCCATCGCGATTGCCGAGATGGCCGAGTCGCCCGTCTACATCGTCCACCTCAGTTGCGCCGACGCGCTCGAACAGGTGCGCGAGGCTCGCGACCGCGGGCTTCCAGCCTTCGCCGAAACGTGCCCGCAGTATCTCTTCCTCTCGCTTGACGATTACGGCGAAGGGTTCGAGGGCGCGAAGTACGTGATGACGCCCCCCTTGCGCGAGCGTTGGAATCAGGCCGAGCTGTGGAAGGGCTTGAAGACCGACGACCTGCAAGTCATCTCGACCGACCACTGCCCTTTCTGCATGAAGGAGCAGAAGGAACTGGGGCGCGACGACTTCTCGAAAATCCCGAACGGCGCGCCGGGCGTCGAGCACCGCGTCCCGCTCATCTATAACGGCGGCGTCGTCGAGAACCGCGTCAGCCTCAACCGCTTCGTCGAGCTGACCTCGACCGCCGCCGCCAAGATGTTCGGACTCTTCCCGCGCAAAGGGACGATTGCCGTCGGCTCCGACGCCGACATCGTCATCTTCGACCCCGACCGCGAGCAGACCATCTCCGCCGCGACGCACCACATGAACGTTGACTACAGCGCCTATGAAGGCCGGACGATTCGCGGCGTGGTCGAGACCGTGCTCTCGCGCGGGCGTATCTGTATCGAGAACGGCGAGTACAAGGGCAAGGCGGGCGACGGTCAGTTTCTCAAACGCGGAACGTGCATCTCGATGTGATGCGTCAACGTCGTCTTACATATCAAACCGTGGATAATCACGACAGACCGAGATTCAACCCGAAAGGCATAGTCGAATGAACCCGAAGCTCAGTATTCAAGCCCTCGCACTCTCTTCCCTGCTGTTCGGCGTCACGGCTTGCAGCTCCGCGCCTTCTACCGGCGGAGGCGGCACGGCAACCGCTCCGGGCGCGGGCGGCGGCACGACGAGCGCGGGCGTCGTCTCCGCCACGGACAAGCCGCTCGACGTGATGACGAAGGCCATTCGTTCGCAGCTCGACGCCAAATCTTACCGCGCGCACATGGATGTGACAGCCTCCAACGGGACGAGCACGATGATGGTCGAGTACGTCAGCCCCGACCGTTATCACGTCGTCAGGGACTCACAGGCGGGCGGCAAAAACTCCCGGCTCGAATATATCATCGTCGGCAAAGACACTTTCATGAAGACGGACGACCGCCCGTGGGCGAAGTTTCCCGTAGACATGGGCGGCATGCTCGCCTCGTTTCGCGATCCGAAAGTCATCGAGGAATTGACCAAGGGGGCCGAGATTAAATTCCTCGGGCCCGACACGCTCGACGGGATGCCGATGCTCGTCTACCAGTACACGCTGGATAACGTCGGCGGCCTTGCCGTCAAGAGCGTGACCAAGACATGGGTTGCCGTCTCCGACGGGTTGCCGCGCAAGTCCGAGTCCGAAGGCGAATTTCAGGGCACCAAGTCGAAGACCGTCTCCAAGGTCTCTGACTACAACGCCGACATCAAAATCGAACTTCCCACGCAATGACGTAGGGAGGACGTGCGGAGTTTTTTTTAAGCGCGGGAGTTGGTCGCGCGTTTGAGGAGGCGGTGATGCAGGGCAGTTGCGGACACCCCGCGAAAGGAGTTGTAATAATGAGAAAATCCTCCATGATGTTTTTCGTCTCTGTCTGTTTGTGCTTCAACGCTTCTCTCCCGGCGTTCGCGCAGGAGAGGGTGCTGCCGCCGCTCATTACGGTGACGGGCGAAGCGGAGATTCGCGTCGTGCCCGACGAGGTCTACTTCGACCTCACCGTGCAGGCATTCAACAAGGATTTGAAGTCGGCGAAGGCGCAGACGGACGAGCGGCTGAAGAAGCTCGTCGAGCTGACGCAAAAGTACAATGTCGCGCAGAAGGACGTGCAGACCGATTATGTGAGCGTCGAGCCGCGTTACCGCGGCAACAACGAGGCCCGCCAGCTCATCGGCTTTCTGGTCAGGAAAGACCTCGTCTTCACGCTCCGCGACGTGTCGAAGGCCGAGGCGATGCTCGCCGAGGTCATTGAAACCGGCGTGACGAAGATCAACGACATAGACTTCCGCACCTCTGAGATGCGCAGGCACAGGGATCAGGCGCGCGCTCAGGCCATCCGCGCCGCGCGGGAGAAGGCCGTCGCGCTGACGGCGGAGATCGGGCAGAATATCGGCAAGGCCTACTCCATCGAAGAGTCCGTCGCGTCAGGCAGCCCCGCGATGCAAAATTACTCGAGCAACAGCATCACCATGTCGTCCGGCGACGGCGAGTCGTCTTCGGGCACGCTCGCCCTCGGACAGATCAAAGTCAACGCCCGCGTCGTCGTCCGCTTCGAGCTGAAATAGAACCGAAGCTTTCCGGTTTCAAATCTCCACCGAGAGGTGAATCAGTGAGGGCCGATTCCGACCACGAGACCATTCAACACCCGGACGGGCGCGTCGAGCTGCGCGATTACTCGACGATCAGCGGGAGCCCACTCTACAACGAAGACCTCGCGCCCGTCCCCGTCGAGAAGCGCGACTGGACGACCTACAACTACGCCGCGCTCTGGATCAGCATGGCGCACTGCATCCCGACCTACATGCTCGCCTCAGGGCTGATCAGCGCCGGGATGAACTGGTGGCAGGCGCTCTTCACCATCCTGCTCGGCAACACCATCGTACTGGCCCCCATCCTCCTCAACTCGCACCCCGGCACGAAGTACGGCATCCCTTTCCCGGTCTTCGCGCGCGCCAGCTACGGCACGCTCGGCTCGAACCTCCCGGCGCTGATGCGCGCCCTCGTCGCCTGCGGCTGGTTCGGCATCCAGACATGGATCGGCGGCGAGGCGCTCTACACACTCTTCGCCGCCGTCATCCCGAATTTCAAGACTCTCCTCGGCGGCCCCGTCGGCGGGCACGCCCCGACCGAGTGGATTTGTTTCCTTCTCTTCTGGGCGCTCAACATTTTCATCATCTACCGCGGCATGAACCTGCTCAGAAAGGTCGAGAACTGGGCCGCGCCCTTCGTGCTCGTGATGACGCTCTTTCTCGTCGTGTGGGCGGTGTGGCGCGCCGAAGGGCTCGGCAATCTCCTGACCGACCGCGGGAAATTTCACACATGGGCCGAGTTTTATCCGGTCTTCATTCCGAGCCTGACGGCAATGATCGGTTTCTGGGCGACGCTCTCTTTGAACATGCCGGACTTCACGCGCTTCGGTCGCAGCCAGCGCGAGCAGGCGGTGGGGCAGGTCGTCGCGCTCCCAACGACGATGACCGTCTTCGCCGCGATGGGCGTCATCATCACTTCGGCGGCGCTTGTCATCTACCCCGACATGCCGCCGGGCGAAGCATGGGACCCGGTCAAGCTGGTCGGGCGTTTTCCGCAGGCGTGGGTCGTGGCCGTCTCGATGTTCACGGTGGTCGTGGCGACGCTCTCGGTCAACATCGCCGCCAACGTCGTCTCGCCCGCGAACGATTTCGCCAACGCCTTTCCCCGGCTCATCTCCTTCCGCACGGGCGGGCTCATCACCGGCATCATCGGCATCCTGATGCAGCCGTGGCGGCTTCTGGCCGACCCTTCGGGCTACATCTTCTCCTGGCTGCTCGGGTATTCGGGCGGCCTCGGCTCAATCGCCGGAGTCCTCATCGCTGACTACTGGCTGGTGCGGAACAAGCGGCTCGCGCTCGCGGACCTCTACCGCAAGCAGGGCGCGTATACTTTCGCGGGTGGCTGGAACTGGCGCGCCGTGGCGGCTACTATCGTCGGGTGCGCGCTCGCGTGGGTCGGGCTCGTCGTTCCTCAACTCAGACCGCTCTACGATTATGCGTGGTTCGTCGGTTTCGGAGCCGCGGGGCTGACGCATCTGGTTTTAATGAAGGCACTCCCGCCGGCCTCGCACGCCGTCGTGAGCGCGGAGGCGGCCTAGAACAAAGACGTGGAATCTATTTTCAGAGGAACCTATTTTCGACAGGACGGGAAACCAACATGGCACGAACAGTGAGATGCGGACTCATTCAGGCGGCGCACGCCGGGCCGACCGACGCTCCCATCGAGGAGATTAAGCGCGCCAACATCGAGAAGCACATGGGGATGATCGAAGACGCCGCGCGGCAGGGCGTGCAGATTCTCTGCTTTCAGGAGGTCTTCACCACTCCCTACTTCTGCGCCGAACAGCAGACGCGCTGGTACGAAGCGGTCGAGCGCATCCCCGACGGGCCGACCGTCCGGCTCATGCAGGACGTGGCCAAGCAGCACGGGATGGTCATCGTCGTCCCCATCTACGAGGAAGAGATTACGGGCGTCTATTACAACACGGCGGCGGTCATCGACGCCGACGGGAAATACCTCGGCAAGTATCGCAAGAACCACATCCCGCACGTCGCGCCCGGCTTCTGGGAGAAGTTCTACTTCAAGCCCGGCAACCTCGGCTACCCCACCTTCGAGACGGCGCACGCGCGCATCGGCGTCTACATCTGCTACGACCGCCACTTCCCCGAAGGCGCGCGCGCTCTCGGACTGAACGGCGCGGAGATCGTCTTCAACCCTTCGGCCACGGTGGCGGGGCTCTCTGAATACCTTTGGAAGCTTGAGCAGCCCGCGCACGCCGTCGCCAACGGCTATTTCATCGGGGCCATCAACCGCGTCGGCCACGAGCAGCCGTGGGACATCGGAGAGTTCTACGGCCAGAGCTACTTCTGCGACCCGCGCGGTCAGATCGTTGCCGAAGCGCCGCGCGACACAGACGCCCTCGTCGTCGCCGACCTCGACCTCGACCAGATCCGCGAAGTCCGCAACACATGGCAGTTCTACCGCGACCGCCGCCCCGACACCTACGACGGACTCGTCGCCGATTAAAACTCTCCGGTCGTGAAAGGCAAAGCTTATGGACCTCTCAATCAACGTCAACGGCATCAAGTTCCCCAATCCGTTCCTGCTTGGCTCCGGCCCTCCGGGGACAAACGCGCGAGTCATCGCCAAGTCGTTCGACGCCGGCTGGGGCGGCGTGGTCGCCAAGACCGTCAGCCTTGAGAGCGCGAAGGTCGTCAACGTCGCCCCGCGCTATGGCAAGCTGCGCTCGCGCGACAACGGCGAGATTATCGGCTTCGAGAACATCGAGCTCATCTCCGACCGCCCGATTGAAGTCTGGCTCGACGAATTCCGCGAGCTTAAAAAGCAGTATCCGGAGCACATCCTCGTCGCTTCGATCATGGAGGAGTACGAGAAAGAACGCTGGCAGGAGCTGACGCGGCTGGTGCAGGACACCGGCGTCGATGCGTTCGAGCTTAACTTTTCGTGCCCGCACGGGATGACCGAGCGCCGTATGGGCTCGGAGATGGGCGAGCACCCCGACCTCACCGAAGAGGTCACGGGCTGGGTCAAGGAGGTCTCGAAGATTCCCGTCTGGGCGAAGATGACGCCTAACATCACCAACATCAAGGAGCCTTCGATGGCCGCGGTGCGCGGCGGGGCCGACGGCATTTCCGCCATCAACACGATCCTCTCGGTCATCGGCGTTGACCTCAACACGCTGAGGCCGCTCCCGACCGTCGAAGGCTACACCGTGCCCGGCGGATATTCCTCGCAGGCCGTGCGTCCCATCGCGCTCAGGATGGTAAGCCAGCTCGCGCAGTCGCTCCCGCAGGGCGTTTCAATCAGCGGCATCGGCGGCATCGAACGCTCGCGCGACGCGCTCGAATTCATGCTGCTCGGCGCTTCGACCGTCCAGCTCTGCACGGGTGTGATGCTGCACGGCCTCAAGATCATTGAAGAGTTGAAAGAGGGTTTTGCGAAGTTTATGACCGACCGGCAGTTCGAGACCGTCGGCGAGATCGTCGGCAAGAGCATCCCCTTCTTCTCGACCCACATGGACCTCGTCCGCCGCATGAAAGAGGCCAAGCGCATCCGCGCCGGCGAATCGAGCCGCGACAACGACTGGGCTGACAAGGGCATCGTCGAGAAGACCGCCGAACTAACTTCTAACTGATTTCACTGCCCCGGTCGCGCACCCGTAGCCGTCCTTCAGACGAAACGGTTTTCGCACAGCAGCCGCTCAAGCCGCTGCTCTCTGATGCCGTAGAAATCTTTGAGGGCTTGATACTGTCTCCACTTCAACTCTCCGTCGGCCCCGCCTTCCTTTTTGACCCCGGCGATCATCGTGTTCTTGCGCGTGTGCTCGGTGGAGATGAACTCGAAGACCTTTACCATGTAGCCGGCGGATTCGAGCAGCAGCGCGCGCAAAGAGTCGGTGACGGACTCGGCCTCGCGTTCGAGCAGGATGCCGTGGCGCAGCACGCCGCGCAAGGGTTCGGGCGTCTCGATTTGCGGCCTCACTTCCTTGTGACAGCACGGCGCGGCGATGATGATTGAAGCGTTCGCGGCGATGCCCTTGAAGAGCGCGTCGTCCGTCGCCGTGTCGCAGGCATGGAGCGCGATGAGGATGTCCGTCTCCGGCAGCTCGAAGTTCTGGATGTACCCGGTCTCAAAGCTCAGTTGCTCAAACCCCGCCTCACGCGCGATTCCGTTGCAGAGCCCGACCAGCTCGGCCCTTGCCTCGACCCCCGTGACTTTGGCTTCGAGTCCCGGCTGGCGGTTCAGGTAATCATAGACGGCGAAAGTCAGGTAGCCTTTGCCGGAGCCCATGTCCACGACCGAAAGCCCGCGCTCGCGCGCGAGGGGCGACGCGGCGAAGAGGCCGCTCAGGGTCTCGATGAATTTATTGATCTGCCGGAACTTGTCGGCCATCCCCGGCCTGACCTCGCCCCGCTCGTTGGTGACGCCCAGCGCACGCAGGTAAACATTGCCCTCGGTCTCGACGAGGCGCTGCTTCTTACGGTCATGCTCGACGGAGCGACGTTCCGAGAAGGTCGGCGGATGCGTGGAGAGCTTCGCTTCGTGCTTCCTGTTGATCTCGATGCGCGAGTCGCGCTCGACCGTGAACAGGTGGCCGCTCAGGAATTCTCCGCCGAGCAGGTCGCGGACGATTGCCACGGCCTCGGCGAACGTGTGGTTCTCCACCACATCCTTCGTCTTGTAGCGCCGGAGGAACGAGAGGCGCTCCTCGCCCTTGAGTTCGACGGGCCGCACGTAGACGTTCTTGAGCCCCGGCTCGACCCCCTTGTACTTCGCCAGCGTGAGCTTGACGAAGGCGTCGTTTTCGAGGCTCGTCTCCAGCGAGTTGATGAACTCTTCGAGGCGCGTTTCGCTCATGCTCTTAACAAAACAGCAGAAGCCCGACCTCACGGAGAGTGCTTCGGCTTCTCGGTTCAGACAATCGTCCGCTTCACCCGATAGACCTTCAGGTCGAGGCCGGAGACGGTCATCGCGACATGCTCGAATTCCCTCCCGCTGTTCTCGACCTGCTTGAAGGCCGACTCGGTTAAAAGTATCTCGTCGCGCTGGGCGAGGTCCTCGCCGAGCTTGGAGGCGAGATTCAATTCAGAGCCGTAGATGTCCTCATTCTCGATGACGAGAACCTCGCCGTAGCCGATGCCGTATTCGCCGTGCATGTCGAGTTCTTCAGGGAGAATGGAGTTCGCGGCTTCAAGCCCCGTTTGGATGTCGAGGGCAGCGCCGACCGCCTCCTCCACTTCGTTGAAGACGGCGTAGATGTTGTCGGCTTCGAGCTTGACGATCTCGCCCTTCCTGCTCTCGACCGCGGGGATGGCTATCGCGTGCATGCGGTGGATTTTGGCGAGGAAGTGGATGATGCCGTGGCGGACGGTCTGCTTTGAAAATCCGGACATATCCATCACCAGAATGGCGAGCGTCTCGCCGAAGAGTTCCCTGATGCGAGCGTCTATCTCCAGGCTCCGCTCAGGATATTCGTTCCGTTCCCGAAGATGCTTGTTGAGCTTACCTCTCGTGCGTTTGTTTATCATCGAATACTCAGCCGGGCTTACCTTTCAAGGAATTCGTTATTGCGTTCGGCGGCGCGGTCGCTCAGTGTCGTGAGGAGTGAAGGGGCGAGGGCGGATTCGCTGTCGCTGCCTTTTGCGCGCTTGCGACCGATGCCGCCGGGGCCGGGCAGGAGCCGGTTGACGAGCGAGCGCGCGTCCGCCGAGGCTTCGGGGAAGAGCTGGTGAAAGCGGACGGCGGCGACGGCCTGCGTCGAGATGATGAGCTCGGCGTCGCCGCGTTTACAGGCCGCGACGATCTGCCGCGCGGCACGCTCGGCCTGAATCGAAGTCACGGGCAGCGCGTCGCTGATGGCGAACCAAGCGTACTCCGCGCGGTGTTGCCCCTTGAAAGTCGCGTTGCGCGGGCTGCCCGTCCGCATCAGCCCCGGACAGACCGTGGTGACGACGACCCCGTCCTTCGCCAGCTCCGCGCGCATCCCCTCGGAAAGTCCGACGAGCGCGAATTTGCTCGCGCTGTAGGGGACGAGGTGAGGGACGCCGATCTTGCCGCCGATGGATGAGATGTTGACGATGCGACCCTCGCCGCGCTCGCGCATCTGCGGCAGGACAGCGAGCATTAAATGAAGCGGCCCCCAGAAATGGACGTTCATCGCCTGCTCGTAGTCTTCGAGCGTCATCACCTCGACGGGGCCGACCTGAATCACCCCCGCGTTATTGACGAGCACATCAATGCGCCCGAAGTGGCGCGTCACGACCTCGACCAGCTCCCGCACCTGCGCGCTGTCGGTCACGTCGCACGGGAAGGCTAAGACGTGCGCTCCCTGCTCCTTGAGCCCAGCCCGCGCGCGTTCCAGCTCAAAGCGGTCGCGTGCACAGATCGCCACGTTCGCGCCCTCGCGCGCGCACTCGCGCGCCAGCACCAGCCCGAGCCCGCGCGAGCCGCCCGTGATGAGAACGGTCTTGCCGCGCAGCCTGTATTCCTGCCAGCGCCTGAAAGCCGAGCGCGCCGCCAGCAGCGCCCCCGCGCCGATTGCGGCCAACACCAGAGCGTTTTTCCCTTTCCCCTTCAATACGTCCACCACTCCCTTCCGTCGTTCGGCAAGACACGCCTCTCAAAACAGTTGAGCCATGACCCACGCGACGCCGAGCGCGAGGACGATGGCCGCGAGGATTAGCGACTTCCTGATGCGGATTTTCGGGAAGAACCAGAAGGCGATGAGCGCGGCCATGAGAAACGAGAGCCCCCCTGCGGTCGTCGCGGGCAGACGGCGGTGGAGCAGCGTGTAGACGATGACCACGACGGACGGCAGGAGCATCGCCACCCAGCTTACCCAAACGCCCTTCCTCTCTTCGTACTGCATCACACCTCCCCGCCCCGCTCCCGTAAATTCGCTCGCGCAAACCCCGTCAGGAAAACTCGCACACGACCGGCGTGTGGTCTGACGGACGCTCCCAGCCCCTCGGCTCTTTATCAATCCAGCTCCGGCGGCTGCGCGCCGACAGAGGCTCCGAGACCCAGACGTGGTCAATCCTCAGCCCCGTATTGCGTGGGAAAGAGCCGGCGCGGTAATCCCACCACGAATAGTGCCCGCCCTCCTTGTAGTGCTGGCGGAAGGCGTCCGTGAAACCCCACTCCCTGATCGTCTCGATGGCCGCGCGCTCGGGGCGGCTGCACAGAATCTTTCCGCGCCAATGCTCCGGGTCATGCACGTCCCTGTCCTCGGGCGCGACGTTGAAGTCGCCGCACAGAAGCACCTCATCGTCGGCCCAGTATTCGTCGTCGAGGAAGTCGCGCAGTCGTCGCAGCCATTCGAGCTTGAACCTGTACTTGTCGGTTCCGACCGACTGGCCGTTCGGGACATAGACGTTGACGAGCCGCACGCCCTCGACTGTCCCGGCCAGCAGGCGAGCCTGCGCGCCCTCTTCGTCGTCGGGGAGGCCGCGCCGCACGTCCTCGATGGGCGAGCGCGAGACGATCCCCACGCCGTTGTAGGTCGGCTGGCCGAAGACCTCCGAGCGATAGCCGAGTTCGGCGAACTCCGCCGCCGGAAAGCGCTCCGCAGTACACTTCAGCTCCTGCATGCACAGCACGTCGGGCCGCGCCTCGGCGAGCCAGCGTAGCACCAGCGGCAGCCGCGCCAGCACCGAATTCACATTCCACGTCGCGATTTTCACACCGCCGCCATCATAACGCCTGTCGCAAATAATTTGTAGAGGCTTTCCGGCGGCGTGCCGGAATTTTGAGGCTCCAGCGATAAATCAGCGGGGCAGATTCGAGGGAAGAGCAAGGTGGGACGGGCATGACGCCCTGTCCGTCGAACGCCCTGTCCGTCGAGCGTGTCAGGCCGACATGCCCGTCCCATTCTGCGAGCGGAAATTTAGCGGCACTTGAAGATTGAAGGCTCCTGCCCGCGCACGAGCTTGTACGTCCCGATGACCTTTCCCGTATCTCCGCGCCTGACGGTCACGGACATTTGCCTGCCCCTCACGCGCCCCGTGTAACGAACGGCATAGCCGCGCGCCCGCGCGTCCTGACGGATGGGGCCGCCGGACTCTTCCGTGTGCGTGCCGGGGACATCGAAACGGCCACTCCGGTCGGGGACGATCCTGCGTCCAATCGTCCCGTGAGCGCAGTCGTACTCGATTGTGGCACCGCGCTCCGTGACTTCCAGACCGACGTGCTCCCCGCCCCACGAACCGACCGGCAAGCCATCTTTCGCGGAAACCTCACTGTCGCCCGATGCCTTCAAGGTGTGGCCTCCTTCCCCGCGCAACTCAACTACGCTTCGCGGACGCCCGAACGTGTCGCCCGCCGCCTCGCCCTTCCGCTCCGCGCCCACCCATGCGAAGGCGAGAAGGAGAAGAAGAGTGCAGAGAAATATTGTCCTCATCCGCACGTTGCACATATGAAACCCCCTTATTTTGCCAGTCGAGTAAGCTTCGACGGCAGTACGCTTCGACGGCAGTACGCTTCGACGGCAGTACGCTTCGACGGCAGTACGCTTCGACGGCAGTACGCTTCTCTAACACGCCCTTTGCACGCCGTACCGCTGAGACCTTGCGGCGACGCAAAAGTTACGGGGCGAATACCTTGTGCAGGTATTCGCCCCGGATGCCCCTGCTTAGCGCCGAGAGGCTACTGGCAAGTGCTCAGCTTGAACGAGGAGATATAAGTCGTCCAGTTGAAACTGCCGTTGGCGGGCTGGTACTGGGTGGTGAACACCATCGTGCAACCGTCCACCGGGTCAACGCTCAGCGTGCTGTAGTCGCCCCAACGCGAGAGGGTCCCCGTCTGGACGCCCGGCCCGTCGAGGATGTTTGTCTCGTTGCCCATCGCGCCGAGCGTATCGGCAGGCCCGCGGTACGCGTAGCGAATGCTGGGCTTGATGGTGGTGCTGTTGGAGATGTTGCCCAGCTCATACCAGCGGATTCCGCTCGCGCCGCCGGTCGCCACGGAGTGGTTGATGACCAACGCCTCGCGCGTGCCCAGATTGCGGTAGGCCAAACGATACATGAGGCGGTCGCCCAGCGAGTCGAGCGTCCGGGTCGTGCCCGGCTGCGGAATGCAGGTGCCGCCGCTACAAGCCCTGCTGAAAGCGGCGACGCCGGGGACGGTCGTCGGCCCCGACAGCGTGCCGGTTCCGGCAACCCAGTTGACGGCGAACTTCCACGACAGAAGTGAAGTCGTGGAAATGCTGAGCAAGGGGTTGGGCGAGCCCGGCACGGGAAGCGTCAAGCCTTCGAGGTCAGCAGGGACGAGGCTGGCGTAACTGTTGCTCGTCTGCGCGCAAATCTGCCTCGCCGCCAAGCCGACGAGCATCTTGTCGCGCTCGAAAGCGCACACCTTGTTGCCGACGAAGGTCCGGCCACGGCGGAACATGTTATAGGTGATGTAGTAAGCGTCCGACCACACGCCCATCTTCGGATAGTCGTTAAAGTCAGTGCCGTATGAATAAGCGTACCTGTTGTAAGTGCCGGTCGGGTCGGGGCCGGTCGAGACGGCGACGCATTGCAGGTAAGGAGTGGACGAGACGGCGAACTGCGTCAGCACCCAGCGGTCGGCCAACTGATCGTACTGCACAAGCGGGTCACCGTCGTTGAACGTCTCGCAACCGCCGCCGAAGCCCTGCCAGACGACGTTCCCCTGCTTCGGGAAGCCGGCCACGAGGTTGAATCCGCTGATCCCGTTGGCGTCTCTCGTCAGTGTATATATCGAGTAACGCAGGTTGACCCACTGCACGTAGTGATTGGGGCCGACATCACCGGTCGTGTCGGGCGGGGCGACGCGTGCGGCGGGGTCAACTTCGGTGCCGATGGTGGCTGCCCTCGGCTGCGCATAGGCAGAGAGCGTCGCGTTGCTCTTTCCCACCAACGGGTCGTTGCCGGCGGGATTCGCGTCGCTGTTGACGAGCGGGTTCCCCGGCTTGAAATCTCTCCCGGCACGCGCGGGCGGAGCGTCTTTCGTCGGGAACATCTCACGCAGCGGGCGCTTCGTGGTGTCGAAGTGGACGGGCGCGCTGGCGTTGGCGCGGTGCTCGATGGCTTGCTCGGGTAGTGAGTTGTTGGACTGGCCGAGCGTCGTAGCCGGCAAGAGTGTAGCGTTGCAGAGAGC
>JAIVJM010000312.1 GCA_020199995.1 Acidobacteriota bacterium
GGTTTTTTACTGTCCCATAGTCTCGGATTCCACCCGTGTGCACGTCACGCCGTCGAACACGCCGTAAAGACCCGCTCGCGTCGCCCGAGGCGGTGTGTCGCATACTGGACCAGCTCCGCCGTCGGTGCCCGGAGTTACTGCCGAGCGCCGAGCGCCGAGTCCTGAAGATGCTCGAATCGGTTCGGCATCACGAGAGGCGTCCAACTGTAGATGAATCGCGCGGACGGCCGCGCCGGTGGCCGCGCGAGGACGTAGTCGCTGTCGCCGAGAAGCTGAGGACTACGCTGGAGCGGAAGACCGGCGGGCGCGTTTCCACCTCGAGCTTCGTCAGCCTGTACCTGCCCATCCTGCGCTACCCCGCGGACGTAACCGACGCTTTAAGTGAGGGCGAGATCAACATCCGCGAGGCGACGTACTTGGCGCGGCTCACGGCGGAGCGTTTGAAGAGCACCCCGAGAGAGGCGCGGCAGGCGCGCTCCGAATTGCTCAAGGCGCACCTGCTGACTAAAGGGTCGCAGAGCAGCCTGCGGCGGCGGGTCAAAGCAGCACTCGGCGAACTACCTGAGGAAGAACCGCGCCGCGGTAAATCCGGTAGGCAGAAGGCTGACGAGCTGATCGGGCGGAACCCTTACGACGCGCGCCACCTGTTTTTCGAAGAGATTCAGCAGTTAGTCGAAGCGATGAGACAGGTCGAGCCGGAGAATTTGAAGGGGAAGAAACTCGTGGAAATCTTGCGGCAGGTCGATAGGCTGCTGAATATGCTCCGGCGTGCCGACGGGCGTAAACGACCTCGGAAGTGAGGTTACCGGCCGTGTGGAATGTGAAAGTTAAGACACGAGCTTATAAACTGTCTTGTCTGATCGCACTCACGGTGACAGGGTCGGAAAAGCAAAAGGTGGTCACGGGTAAGTCTTTCATCGGCGCGGGAAAGGCATCAAGCCCCGATTGCCGTGAGGATGCTCAGCACGGTGTTGTAGCGCGGCAGGTAGATTGAATCCTCCAGCAGTTCCGCACCCGTCGTCATACTTTTGCTCACCGCCCAGGCGGAGGCGGAGACCGTCCCGCTCGCCTGCCTTTCCTCTAAATCCAGGTGCCTGGCGAGCGTCCCCCGGGCGAGCGTGCAGCCCGCGGGGATGACGTAGCCCCACGACCTGCTCGTCCTGCAGCGGCGCACTACGCCGTCGACGCTCACCACGAGCGCGCACGCGTCCTCCGTCACCTCGACGCACTTGAGCGCGGCGGCCGTGAGCGAGGTCTTGAACTCGTCGCTGATAAATCTCGCCGTCCCTATGGAAGCTGACCGCTCCCGCACGACGGGGCCGATCTGCTCGGACGGGAGGAGCAACTCTGAGGCGAAGCGGTTGGCCGCGTCCTCCTGGCGCGTCGCCCCCTGCCCCCACGCCTCGATCTGTTCGTCCCGGCAGACCGGGCTCGTCGCGCCGTGCCCCGGCAGGACGTAGTGGCCGATCTCGTGCGCGACGGTGAACCTTTCCCGCCCCAACTCGCGGATGTCGGCCCGCACGGCGACGATCCCGCGGGCCATGCCTGGGACCCGGACCAGGGCACCCTCGAAGCCCTTCGAGTTGACCTTGCGGACGCGAAGGCCGATGGCGCGCGCCACGTCGTCCAGGTTGGCGGGCTGTTTCGTCCCCAGCCGTGACAGGAGGGCGCGAGCGAAGTCTTCGGGCTTTGTCTTCGCGAAGCCCACGTCACCCTTCCCCCATCTCCGACTGAAGTTCGGCGACGAGTTCCTCCAATATCCGCCGATCCTCTTCGGCCAGGAACTCCACGTTACGCGCGCGGAAAGACCGGAGATGCTGCGCCTGGCCCGAGCCCGTGAGGTGACCGGGCATGCGGCCCGCTATCAGGTTGTCGACCCAGACTTCCGGGTCAAGACCGGTTTGATCTTCGGGCTCTTCCTTCGGCCGGAGGCTCGACAGTGCGGCGAGGAGCGGCTGGGGCAAGTCCTCCCCCTTCGCCCGCAACTCTTGAACTTCACGCTCCAGTCTGGCCCGCAGATCACCTTGCAGCGCGCCGGTGTCGACGCCCATCTCCTCGAGGATGACGGCCGACGACACCTCGTCCATCTCCTCGTCGGGCGGCAGCAGCGTGTCGAGGAGCTTTTTCAACTGGTCGTGCGTGGGCAACGGAGTTTTATCCGCCATGTAGTTAAACCTTCTTCCTGCCGCCGGGCCGCACGTGCGCAAACACGCGCTCCAACAGCCTTGCCTTATAGATCAACCTTCGTTGGATGTCCGTCACCTCCCGCGCGCTCACCCCCAGAAGGTATGCTATGTCCGCCCTGTTCTCCACCCCCCTGACCACCCGGACCTCGAGGTAAGCCTTTAACATCTCGTCGTGACCCAGAAAACGCCCGAGCGAGTTGACGAGGGAGGCCGCCTCTGCAGCCTCCAGCCCGTTATCCGAGCCGGCGAGATTTTCCAGGGCGAGCCGGTTGTCACCGTCTTCGAGCGAGACGGTGGTCGAGGCTCGTTTGAACTCTTCCCTTCTAAGCAGGTCTAAAAAGTCGTTGCGCATCGCCCGGAGCGCGTACGGGAACGGGTCCCCGTCGAGCAGTTTCGGGTGACGCTCAGCCCCTTTCAAGAGGTTTAAGATAGCCTTGGACGCCAAGTCTCTCGCGGACACGGCCGTACCCGGCAGCGCCGCATCCACGTCCGGGCAGCCCCTTCCATTGAACCAGCGCGCCGCGCAGCCGAGGAGCCGTTGGTAAAGAACACCCCAGTCGACCTCGCCTGATTCTTCCTGGTTGTCAGAAGGGTCATCCGTCAACAAAGTCTTTCTCCCACCATGTAAGCGATTGAGCGCCACGAAATTTACGAAGAAAGTTTTTCGTAAATTTCAGCCTACCGGCTCGCCTTATGAACAAGAGGGGATCGGACGAATCTCCCTTGAACGGGCGGATGAGATCGGGAGTACCGGCGAAGATTTGATTCTACTGAAATCTATCACAACAGCCAACTCTTATTACCCGCCGCGCGTGCGGGCGTGAGACTACGACAGGGTGATCGTAATGGGGCGGATCATTGAGGCGAACATACTTTCACTGGAGGAGCTACACACACCCGCCGGCGGCGGGCGCGTCCGTCGATTGCTGCCGCCTCCTTCTCCGTCACTGGCGCGCAGAGGACTACGGCGACACGCGGGAATCTGGCCTGTACTTCGCCCGCGGGCTTGAGGCGCTTAACCGGTACGTGCAAGTGATGGGGCAGCCCGCGGGCCAGATCATCGGCACCGAAGTCTACCTGTCCCGCGTCGTCCGCCTGGACAGTGTGCGAGTCAGGCTCGGTTGTAAGGTGGACCGGCTCGAACTCCACCCGGACGACGTGCTCGAAGCGCTCGATTACAAGACCAATGCCGGGGGCCGGGTCCCGACACCCGAGACATTGGCCGACGACCTGGCGACATTCATCTACTACGTGCTGGTGAGAATCACCTACCCCAAGCCCGCGCGCGTCCTCGTCTCACAACTCAACGTACTGACGCTGGCGAAGGTCGAGGTCATCTATGACCGCGTGAAGGTGACCGCCCACAAACAGGCGTTGACCGAACTCGTCCGGTCAATTCAGTCGGGCGACTTCGAGCCGCGCCCCGGCGGCGTCTGCTCGTGGTGCCGGGTGAGGGATCACTGTCCCGTCTTCGGACCGGACGCCGACTTTGACAGTCTCATTTGACGGGACCGCGGGTGAATAAATTCGAACCCACACATTCGTAGGTGATGAATGGCAAAGCGGAAACGAGGGACAACTCAAAACTCGATCAGAAGACGGATCAAAGAAGGTCGCGGCATGGGGCGACTCTCTGAGTACAAGCCGTGGCTCCACATCCAGGACGTGCCCTCGAAGGGGCTGTCCTCGCGCGTCAGGGGCTGGAAGACCGGCAGGGTTCACCACCTGCTGAGCCTGCTGGAACTCACGGACTTCTACGTCCTCGAGTGGTCGCTGGATGTCACGGACGTCCGCGAGCAGTTTCCGCTCTTGCCCCTCGAAGAGACGCTCGCCATCGCCCAGAGTTGCGGGATCCGCCACCCGGCCGACCCCAAAACCAAACACCCGGTGGTGATGACCACCGATTTCATCAACACGGTGCGCCGCGGCCCCGTAGACTTCGATGAGTCGCGCACGGTCAAGTACAAATCGGACCTGCTCAAGCAGAGGACGCTGGAGAAGCTCGAGATCGAGCGGCGCTACTGGGAGGCCAGGAAGATCAGGCTGAAGGTCGTCACCGAGGACGGCATCCCCGCGGCGCTCGCGAAGAACGTCGAGTGGCTCCACTCGGAATTCGTCATGCGCCCGTGAATTCAGGGAGGGGAGAAGGATGGAACTCTACAGGAACATGGTCTACGAGTGGACCGGCAACCCCGGGCCGCACAGCGTGGAGCGCCTGCTCTGGATCGAACAGGGTCAAGATTTCGTCTGGACGATCCGCGTGTTCGACCCCAAGGCGCAGCCCGTGCGCCGCGGCCGCGCCGAACTGGAGGCCGTCATCGAGTCGTGCGAGGCCCACGTGCTCGAGCGCGACCCCTTCGCCGGTCTCAGCCGCCCCGAAGAGGACATCAAGAAGAAACACCGCCGGCGCAGGGACGCGGCCTGGGAGATGATCGCCCCGCTCGTGGAGAGCGACGACACACGCATCTTCCACTTCTACCTGCGCAACTCGCCGGTGATCTCACACGCGAAGAGCAAGGGGTACGACAAGGTGACCCTGTACAGGCACCTCCGCCGGTACTGGCAGCGTGGTCAGACCAAGAATGCGCTGATGCCCCTGTTCGACCGGTGCGGCTGGAGGGACAGGCTCGACCCTAAGAAGAGTGAGGGCGAAGAGGAGCCGAAAGACGGCGGGAAGGAGTGGCAGAAGCTCGGGCGCCCCGGCAAGCTCTCGGCGGCGACCGACGAGGTGCGCGGCGTCAACGTCACGAAGGACGTGCTCCAGCGGTTTCGGATGGGCATCAAGATGTTCTACGAGACGCGCGAGTCGAGGACGCTTAGCGCCGCTTTCCAAATGACGCTCGAAAAGTTTTTCCACTGCGGCTACTACCAGAACAGGGACGGGGTCTGGGCCGCGGCGCTCCCGCCAGCCGAAGACCTCCCCACCTACCGGCAGTTCAAGTACTGGTACAAGAAGGAGCGCAACCCGTGCCGCTCGCAGACCGCCAGGCGGGGCGAGGCCGGGTACAACCTTTCGGGGCGCGAGACCTTGGGCGACTCGACCCAGATGGCCTTCGGGCCGGGCTCCATCTTTCAGATAGACGCGACGATCGGCGACGTCTACCTGGTGAGTTCCCTCGACCGCAACTGGATCATCGGCCGCCCAGTCATCTACTTCGTAGTCGACGTCTTCAGCCACATGGTCGTGGGCCTGAGCGTCACCCTCGAAGGCCCGAGCTGGGTCGGGGCGATGCTCGCGCTGGAGAACGCGACGACCGACAAGGTCGCATTCTGCGCCGAGTACGGCATCACCATCGAAGAGTCGGAGTGGCCCTGCCGCCACCTGCCTGAAGGCCTAATGGCCGACCGGGGTGAACTCGAAGGCTATTCGGCCGATCACCTCGTCAACGCCTTCAACATGCGCGTCTACAACACCGCGCCCTACCGCGGAGACCTCAAGGGCATCGTCGAGCAGCACATCGACCTGTGTAACGAGAAGATCATCCACTGGACGCCGGGGCGCGTCAGGAAGCGCGAGCGCGGGGAGCGCGACTACCGGCTGGACGCTACCCTCGACCTCCACGAGTTCCGCAAGCTGATGATCCTGTCCGCGCTCGACCACAACAACCAGCACCGCCTCGACCGCTACCGCAAGGACGAGCACATGATCGCCGACCACATCGAGCCTTACCCGGTCGAGTTGTGGAACTGGGGGATACAGAACCGCAGCGGCCACCTGCGCAGGCTGGACGCGGATACCATCCGGCTGAACCTGCTCCCCGAGGCGGAAGCCTCGGTGACGGAAAAGGGCATCCGCTTCGCCGACCTTTACTACACCTGCGACATGGCTGTGCAAGAACAGTGGTTCGTGCGCGCGGGCGAGGCGGGCAGTTGGAAGATACGCGTCGCCCACGACCCGCGCACCCGCGGCCGCATCTACCTGCGGCTCGACAACGGTAAGCGCATGGAGACCTGTCACCTGCTCGAGGCCGACAAGACTTTCCGCGAGCGCGACTGGTACGAGGCCGCCGACGAGTTCGAGCTGCGCAAACTGCGCAAAGAGGCCGCGCGGACGCGCAAGCAGCGGTCGCGCTCCGAGTTCCACGCCTCCACGGATCAGGTCATCGGCCATGCCAAGGATAAGACCGGCAAGGCGCGCGTCGACATCAGCGACCGGGCGCGCGTCACCGGCATCCGCGAGAGTCGCAAACTGGAGCGCGAAGCCGAGCGCCGCGCCAACGCCTGGCAACTGGGCGAGGACGCGCCGGCGACCCCACCCGACGAGGCGCGGCTCAAACAGGCCGTGAACGACACGCCCGGCGGCCGCGGCGCCGGTTACGTGCCGCCCCCACAACCCACCGACAAATTGCGCAGGATACGCGAAAGGAGAATGCAGAAATGACGGACGACTTTTCGGAATCGCCTCAGATACTCGCCGGCCAGGGCCGCTACGCCGTAGCGGCGTACCTCGAGCAGGGGATCTCGGGCTACCGCGGCAACCCGTTTATCGAGTCGTTGCCCCGGATCATGACCGAAGACGAGGTGATGGAGGCACTGGCGCGTTACCCCTCTTACGAAGAGGCCGAGCGCGAGATGCCCGCCCACCTGCGCCTCCACGCGATCCAGAACGCCCTGCAGTTCTTCGCGCCGCTGCCGGTGCACATCGACCTGGAGCAGCGCTTCTCGCGGATGATCCGCGCGGGTTACCAGATGAGAAACCCCACGGCGCGCGGGTTCTGGCGCGACCTCGACGACAAGTCTAGGTCCTTGGCTCCCTCGACGAGCGTCGTGCCGAACTGTGCTCGCTCGCTCACGCTGGGGTTTACGATCATCGGGTTCCCCGGCGTCGGAAAATCGACCTCCGTCGAGGCCGTCCTCTCCCTCTACCCGCAGGTGATCTACCACGGCCGCTACGGGGGGCGGGAGTTCAACGTGGCGCAGGTCGTCTGGCTCAAGCTCGAGTGCCCCCACGACGGCTCGATCAGAGGAATGTGCCTGAACTTCTTCCAGGCGATCGACGACCTGCTCGGGACCAACTACGAGTTCAACTACGGCTCGGGCCGGCGCACCACGGACGAGCTGCTGCCGAAGATGGCGCGCGTGGCCGCCATCCACGGCGTCGGCGTGCTCGTCATCGACGAGGTCCAGAGGCTGAGCGGGGCGAAAAGCGGCGGCGCGGGCAAGATGCTTAACTTCTTCGTGCAGCTCACGAACTCCATCGGCGTGCCCGTCGTCCTCGTCGGGACCTTCAAGGCGAAATCCGTCTTAAGCGGCGAGTTCCATCAGATCCGCCGTGGCACCGGCCAGGGCGACCTCGTGTGGGACCGGATGGAGGAGGGCGAGTGGGTCGAGGGGAAAAAAGACGGAGAGGGCAACGGCGAGGAGGGCGGCGCCGGACAAAAGCCCGGGGTCTGGCAACTGTTCCTGGAGTCCCTATGGCCGTACCAGTATGTGAAGGTGCCGTGCGCGCTGACGAAAGAGTTGAGCCACGTCCTCTACGAGGAGACGCAAGGCATCACCGACTTCGCGGCTAAGGTTTACATGCTGGCCCAGGTGCGGGCCATCACGACGGCGGCCGCGCCGTGCGAGGAGGGGTTGACGGAAGACGTAATACGC
>JAIVJM010000204.1 GCA_020199995.1 Acidobacteriota bacterium
GGCTTGGAAATTCACTGAGTACCACCTACTATTATAGAAGCAACCAAGTAATCCTTTTGTTTTTCTCAGGAAGACGCTGGGTGATATCTCTTGATAGTTGATAACACTAGATATGCCCTTCTGTTGACCGGAGGGTTGTAAGTTCGAGTCTTACCTGCGGAGCCAACATCTTCAGTAGATTACGGGCGTCCTTGTGATGCCTTTTTGGTTTAGCTCCCTCTCCTTCCCCTCTCCTTCCCCTTTACTACAGGATGCTGCCTTTTGCGTTTTTCCTGTTGCGTTCACGCACATAGCGCACGCTAATGGGTTGCTTCGAGACTAAAGTGTTGGGTGGGTGAGGGGATCACAAGTGCGCGATTGGGCGGGGAAGGATTGGACGGCAATGGGACGGTTGGGCATGCAGGCCGAGAAGCAGTTCCCACGCGTCAACTCGAATTGCAACGCGCGGGCTGTCGGCAGTGTCGCGAGGGGTGGAGGTGTCGCGCGGGCGGCCCGCCACATGAAAGAGATGAGAGCGTGAGATCGGGCGCGCTGGTCCGAGGCCACCGTTTGTTGAAGACCGGGCGCGGAGGGTAAGGCGCGTCCGGTCTTTAACTGTTCGCGTACACGACTACTGCACGATGAGCTTGCCGCGCATCATGTTCATGCCGCAGGTGAACTCGTACTCGCCCGGTTTGTCCGGCATGATCTCAATCGGCACGGTCTGATCCTGTGGCAAGTGCGCGCGCTTGCCGAAATCGGGGATGACGATCTCCTCCCCGCAGGTGGACGCCTCGCGGCGCGTGAAGTTCAACCTCACGGGCTGTCCCGCCTTGACCATGATGGCGGCGGGCTGATACCCGCCCTTCACTGTGACGTCTATTTCCTGCATGCCTTTCTCCTTTACCTGTGCGCTCACCGTTTCGCCCTTCCACAGCCAGAAGTACCAGACGATCCACGCGACGGCAGCCAGCCCCGCGCCGGTGACGATGATTTGTGTGGTGCTCATACGCTCATCTCCTCGACGGGGCGCGGCTCGAAAAGACGCAGCCGGTTGGCGTTCATCACGACCGTGACGGACGACGCGGCCATCGCCGCGCCCGCGATGATCGGCGACAGCAGCATGCCGAAGAGGGGGTAGAGAACCCCGGCGGCGATGGGGATGCCGAGCATGTTGTAGACGAAGGCCCCGAACAGATTCTGCTTGATGTTTCGCAGCGTCGCCCGCGAGACTTCGATGGCCGTCACGACGCCGCGCAGAGAGCCGCCGACAAGCGTGATGTCCGCCGCCTCAATCGCCACGTCCGTCCCCGTCCCGATGGCAAAGCCGACGTCCGATTGCGCGAGCGCGGGCGCGTCGTTGATGCCGTCGCCGACCATCCCGACAAGCCGCCTTCGGCCTCTCCCGCCACGCTCTTTTCGCGTGCCGCCTTCGGCCTGAAGTTGTTCGACCTGCCGGGCCTTCTCTTCGGGCAACACGTCGGCCAGCACGCGTTTGATGCCGACCTGCCCGGCGATGGCTTTGGCCGTGCGCTCGTTATCGCCGGTGATCATCACGACCTCGATGCCCATCTTCTGCAGCGCGCGGATGGCCGCGACCGAATCTTCTTTGACCGTGTCGGCGACCGCCAAGACGCCGGCTGGTCTGCCGTCAACCGCGACGAACATCGGCGTCTTTCCTTCGTCGGCGAGGCGGGCGGCTATCTCCTCGAACCCCTCCATGGGGATGTTCTCCCGCTTCATCAACTTCCTGTTCCCGACGTGGACGCGCCTTCCCCCGACGCCGGCTTCGACGCCGTGGCCGGGGACGGCGTTGAACTCTTCCGGCTCGCCGACCTCCACCCCGCGACCCCGCGCGCCCCTCACGATTGCCTCGGCCAGCGGATGCTCGCTGCGCCTGTCCGCGATGGCCGCCAGCCGGAGCACATCATCCTCGGCGAAACCTTCGAGCGGAAGCACGTCGGTGAGTTCCGGCTTGCCTCTGGTGATCGTCCCGGTCTTGTCGAGCACGACGGTCGTCAGCCGCGATGCGGTTTCCAGCGCCTCGCCGTTGCGGATGAGCACGCCGTGTTCCGCCGCCTTGCCGACGCCGACCATGAGGCTGATCGGGGTCGCCAGACCCAGAGCGCACGGGCAGGCGATGACGAGCACCGCGACCATCGTCACCACCGCGTAATTCAAGACCGGCGCGGGGCCGAAGTTGAACCACGCGAGGAACGTCAGGATGGCGATAATCATGACGGAGGGGACGAAGTAGGACGAAATCTGATCGACGAGCCGTCCGATGGGCGGACGGGAGCTTTGCGCCTGCTGAACCATCTCCACGATCCGCGCGAGCGCGGTTTGGCTCCCGACTTTCGTCGCGCGAAAGGTGAACGCGCCCGTCTTGTTGATGCTCGAACCGATCACGTGGTCTCCGGGTTTTTTATCAACGGGCACCGACTCGCCCGTCACCACCGACTCGTCAATCGCCGACTCGCCTTCGAGCAGAAGACCGTCCACGGGGACTTTCTCGCCGGGCCGCACCAGCACCGTGTCGCCGGCGACCACCTCCCCGATGGGGATGTCTAACTCCCTGCCGTCGCGGACGACGCGCGCGGTTTTGGCTTGCAGTTCGAGCAGCTTCTTGATGGCCGCGCTCGAACGGCTCTTGGCGCGCATCTCCAGCGCCTGTCCGAGCAGGATCAGCGCGATGACGATGACCGCCACCTCGAAATACATCCCGGCAGTACCTACCGGAAAGAGGCCGGGCGCGAGGACGACGACCGTCGAATAGGCGAAGGCGGCGCCCGTGCCGAGCGCGACCAGTGTGTCCATGTTCGTGTTGTGGTTGCGCAGGCCGTTCCACGCGCTCTCGAAGAATTGCCTGCCCGACCACGCGAGCACCGGCAGCGTGACGAGCGCGGCACTGATGCCGACGGCGCGATGATAAGGCATCAGCGCCTCGCGCCATTCCGGGACGAACTCCGCGAACATCAGGAGCAGGAGCGGGAGACCGACAGCAGCCGCGAACCAAAACTTTCGCATCATCGCGCGATACTCTCGCGCCTGTGCCTCTTCCGGGTTTTGCCCGGATGCCGCCGCACTAACATGTGGTCCCCGCGTCGCCGCGTGCCCGGTCGCCATCTCGCGCCCGTCAGGCGTGGGCACAGCAGTCCGTGAGAGTGAGAGCTGCACCGGCGCGCTGATCGGCGCGCTGCCGCCGCCGCAGCAGCTTGCCTGTGTCGGCGCGCCCGCCTCGCGTGTCCCGCCCTCGAATCTCTCTTTGCACATCAGCGAGCAGAAGTAATATGTCTGGCCATCGCGTTCGGCCTTCCCGGCAGCCGTCTGCGGGTCAATCTGCATGCCGCAGACGGGGTCTGTCGCCAGCGTCTTAGTCGTCGTCGTCGTCATTTACTTGCCCGCCTTTTTTTTCCCGCCAGCCTCTCTCGTTCGATGCCGTGTTCGAGATCAGTGCCTTCGATCAGACCGCAGATGTGCCCCTCAACATCACCTGACTCGTCCCACTCGTCGAGAGCCGCCGCCAGCTCGTTGCGGTAACGCTTCATCTCCCGCATCCGCTCGTCGAGTTCTTGCAGACGCCGACGCACGATCTCACGCACCTCCGCGCAGGGGCTGTGGCCGGCATGTCTTTCCGTGATGACCTGCTTGATCTCGTCGAGCGAGAACCCGAGAACCTGCGCCCGCCTGATGAAGTCGAGCCGCTCCAGCACCTCCGAGTCGTACATGCGGTAGCCGCTCGTCGTGCGCGCCGGGCGGCCCAGAAGACCGCTCCGCTCGTAGAACCTGAGCGCCTCGACGCCGACGCCGCTCAGCTTCGAGACCTCGCCAATTTTCAGCGACTTATCCAGCCCGGCATGTTTTTCCCGTCCCGCTCCGAGTGCTGATTTCACAAAATGACCCCCTCCAGCTTCCTCTTTTAGATCCTTCATCACGCTCAACTGAAAGCATGATAAACCCTGTAGTTGAATACAGAGTCAAGCGTTTTCTTGGGGCGTTGGGTTCCGCCCCAGAAAAACGACTCGAAAGCGTGGGCGCTCAGTCCATGGTGTGCCCTGAATGATTCTGTGCCCTGACGGAGACTTCAGCCGTCAAGGCAAAAATTCCCGCCGCCAGAACCATCGCCAAGGCGAGCGCGTGCGCCCGCGTTCCGTTAATTTTCCTGTTCATACTTCCTCCCTGTGTTGGTTGGCCGCTACTTGCATTGAGCGACCTTTTCTGTCGTCTCATTCGCGTGCCGTCGAACGTTACGTGCCTATTCGTGTTTGCGCTGCTGACCCGCGGGCTGCCCCTGCGGCGGCTCCGCGATGCCTTCCCTCACTCTCCTCATGACCTCGTCGTACAGGTCGGGCGGGAGCACGCGCACCATCGTCATCATGCCCATGAAGGAACCCGACCAGCCCGGCGGTAGCCCGTAGGTTTCGGGCTTTGCGACCTCCTTGTCCATGAACATCACCATGTCCTGCGGGTAGCCGGGCACGGTCTTGCGGCGCGCCTCGTCGTCCGGATTACTGACCTGACCGACGCGCTCCGTCTGTCCGGGCTGCACCTCAGTCCCCTTACCCTGATTCGGCGACGGCTGCTGCTGTGTGTGCCCCTCATGCTGCTCCTGCGGCCCGACCATGTTCGAGACGTTGCGCTCCTGCGTCGTCATGCCCATGCCGCGGCCCATGCCGGGGCCGAGGTCTTCGGAGAGCGCATGGCCCTGCCGGACGACGCCCATCCCCTCCTCCATGCCCTTGCCCGTCTGCGACCCCATCCCGGCATGACCCATCGGCCCGACCATCGAGACCATCTGGTTCATCATGTGGTGCGGCAGGTGGCAGTGGAGCATCCAGTCGCCGGGGTAGACGGCGTCGAACTCGACGTCTCTGGCCTGCGCGACGCCGACGAGCACGGTGTTGCCGGGAAACCACGCCGTCTCCGGGATGCGCCCGCCCTCGGTGCCGGTGACGTAGAACTGGTTGCCGTGGATGTGCATCGGGTGATGATCCATTCCCATGTTAATCATGCGGATTCTTACGCGCTCGCCCTGCCGGACGAGCATCGGCGTCGCGTGGGGGCCGGCCCTGCCGTTGATGGTCAGCCAGTTGAACTCCATCGCCAAAGTGTTCGGGATGGGGTTGTTGGGCAAAAGCGCCCACTCCTGAAGGACGATGCCGAAGTCTTTGTCCACGCGCGGCGCATGCGCTTTCTTCGGGTGGATGATGAAGAACCCGATCATGCCCATCATCTCCTGCATCGCCATGTGCGAGTGATAGAAGAAGGTGCCGTTCTGCCGGACGGTGAACTCGTAGGTGAACGTCCCGCCCGGCTCGATCAAGGGCTGGTTGAGGAACGGCACGCCGTCCATCGCCGGCGGCACTTCAAGGCCGTGCCAGTGCACAGTTGTCCCTTCGGGCAATTTGTTCGTGACGATGAAGCGCACGCGGTCGCCCTCGTTGACTTCGACCGTGGGGCCGGGGCAGCTGCCGTTGTATCCCCACGCGAAAATCTCCTTGCCGGGGATGAGCTGCATCTTCACGACTTCCGGGATGAGGTGGAAAACCTTCACCCCGCCATCCAACGTCCACGGCAGTCTGGGTACGCCCGGCACGTGCACCGGGACGACACCTCCGATTGAGCCGCCTGCGCGGCTGTCGCTTTTAGGCGAAGCCTGCAGCGGCTGTGCCGCGGTGTGACCCTCGTGCTGGGCGTGAACGACCTTCGAGCCTGCCGCCAGCGCACCGGCGGCGCCGATCACCGAAGCGCGCCTCAAGAAATTGCGTCTGCTGTTGTCCATCTCTTAACTCCTCTGCTTCGTAGAAAACTATTTATCATCGAGGTCGGTCAGCGATTATCCGAGTCGCCGGCGGCGTCGTTCGCGCCCCGCAGCGTGAAGCCTTCCGTGCCCCCACGCCCCGACTCGCCGGTCATCCCGACCGCTTCCAAACCACCGCTCAGCAAGAACCCACGCAAACCCACTGCGCTCTGCCGCAGTTCGAGGATCGCACGCGCGTACTCGACCTCGACCTGAAAGAGCGTGCGCTGCGCGATCAGGACCTGCGGGTAGCTGGCGGCCATCTGCCTGAAGTTCGAGAGGTACATCTCGTAAGCCTGCCGCGCGCGTGGGATGACCTGCAGGCGGTACTTTTCGACCGTCTGCTGGGCGTTGCGATAGTCGCGGAAAGACGAAGCGAGCCGCGTGCGCAAGACCAGTTGGAGGCGCTGCTGCTCGCGCTCCGCGATGGCGAGTTCGGCCTCGGCGGCGGCGATGCCGCCCTGATTGCGGTTGAAGATGGGCACGCTGATCCCGACTTCGATGTTGCCCTCGGCGCCGGCCCTCCGGTTATCGCTCTCCAGACGCTCTTTGTTGTAGGCGACGCCGCCGCGCACGAAGAGGTCGGGGGTGCGCTCGGCGCGGGCGCGTTCAAGCACCGCGCGGGCGCGCTCCACGCCGGCCTGCGCCGCCTTCAGTTCCGGACTGTCTCGCAGGAGCGTGCCGAGCACCTGCTCTTGATCGAGTGCGTTCGACTCTTCTTCGAGACTGCCCGCGAGCCGGGCGGGTTGGAGCTGCGGGTTGCCGACCATCGCGCCGAGCAGTCGCCACACTTGTTCCCTGTCGGTGCGCGCGCGCAGCAGTTCGATCTCGGCCCTCTCGGCTTCGATCTCGATTTCGAGCTGGTCAGGTCTATCGGCCTGCCCGACGTTGTAGAGTTCTTTCGTGATCTCCACGGCCTCGCGCGCGAGCCGCGACAGATCGCCGCGCAACTCGACGAGTCGCTGCGCGCCGAGCGCGTCGAAGTAAAGGACGCGGACGGAATTGAGGACGCGCTGCCGCTGCGCCTGCGCCGTGGCCTCGGACTGCTCAGCCTCTCTGGCGAAGACTCGTTTGGCTTTGCCGAGCTTCCCGCCCAAAGGAATCTTCTGCTCGACGAAAAAGCCGTGCTCGCCTCTCTCCGAAGGCGCGCGGAAGTTGAGCTCGCCGCCGGAATAGCCGACGACCGGGTTCGGGAACAGTCCGGCTTGACGCCCGCGGCCCAGCGCCGCGCGGATGGCCGCCTCGGCCTGCGCGAGCGTCGGGTTGTTCTCCGTCGCCATCCGCTCAAGGTCTTCGAGCCGCATCACGGGGCCTTCCGGCAAGCCGTCACGCCGCGCGCGAACGGCTTGCTGAGGCTGCGGCGGACTCATCTGGTGCCCGCTGTGATCAATCGTCTGGGCGGGCTGAGGCATCGGCTGCGGCGTCGGGGCCGGAGTCGAGGACGGAGCCGGCGTCGGGGTCGGCAGCTGATGACCCTGATGCTGATCGTGGCCGCCCGTGGACGGAGGCGTCGCCGCCGCAGCCGGCGGGTTCTGCTGACTCCGCGGTGTCGGCGTCGCGGCGGGCTGCCCCATCGTGTGCCCTTGATGCGCGTCTGGTGGCTGGACAGCAGGCTGTTTTCGCGTGGCTGGCGTCGGGCGCTTCGCCCGTCTGGCGGGCTTCCTGCGCGCCGGCGTCTTTCTGGGCGCGGCCTTCCTCCTCCTGCTCCTCGTCGCCGTTGCTTTGGGTTGAGACATGTCGTGCCCGGAGTGCTGGTCGTGCTGCGCCAGCGCAGGCAGCGACGAAAACGGCAGTAAAAAAATCGCCAGCAGAGCGCTGGAGAGCCGCCTGCCAAAAAGGGCTTCGGTGTTATTCCGGATGTTCATAAGAGAGACTTCCACCTCGGTCAAAGGTTTGCAGTTGCGGACTGAAGACATGCCTCGGCAGTGCCTACTTATCCTTCATATGTGACTTGGGATTTACCGAGAGGTCGAGCGCACATGGAGTGTGCTGACCAAGCTCCGGACGGAGCTAGATGAGGAAGATACTGAGGAGTAAATGCCTGCGCTTTGACGTTGGCGGCGAACACTGCGAAGGGGCGAGCGCCGGGAAGGAGGCCACTCCCGGCGGAGCAACCGCCATCAACACAGGCGGCGTGCCAACGTCGCCGCCGCGTCGCGCCTGATTCTGCGTGACCTTCGACGTATCCTTGACCGGCGACTGCGGCGCGCCCATGCAGTGAGCGCAGAAGAGGGTCTTTCCACCAGACATGCCGAAAGACTTTGCCGTCGGCGGAGGCACTGACTGTTCTTCAGACGCCGTTCCGTGTGATTCGTGTTCTGATCGCTCGACCTGCTCCATGTCCCCGGAGCAGTGCTCTTCCATCTCAGCATCCACTTCGCGCGCGCCGTGGCGTGACTGCGGCGGCGGGGCCGTGCCCGAAGATACACAATCCTCATGCGGGCACTGATTCGCCGCGAGGGCGGTGCCCCAGCCGTTCGCCGTCAGGACGAGAATGAAGCTGATGCTGAGCAGTTGTTTAAGCACGGTTTATTTACTGCGACCTAATACCACACGCCCTCTCGCGCTGTCCACCTGTCACCAGTTGAAGAGACTACTTCAGATGCTTCTTTTTTGCCTTGAGCTTGCCGGAGCAGCGGTCTTATCTTCTGCTCGAACTCTTCGGGCAGAAGAATGCCTTCGATCAGTTCCCGGACGTTCCCTTCCCGGTCGATGACGACCGTTACCGGCAGCGTCTCACTCTCATCGAAGAGGGCTTTAGTCTCTTTTGCGCCGAGCGCGACGGGGTAGTTGACCTTGTGTCTTTTGATAAATCGGCGCACCTCCGCCGTCGTCTGCGGAGGATATGTGACGCCCAACACTTGCAGCCCGCGGCTGCGATACTCCCGTTGCAGTTTGACCAGATCGGGTATTTCCGCACGACACGGGGGGCACCACGTCGCCCAAAAGTTTAAGAGCACGACTTTGCCGCGGTAGTCGCTCAGACGGATGTTTCGCCCCCGGAGGTCTTTGAGCGCCAGCAGGGGCGCTTTCCGCACGTCCTGACCGAAAGCCTGAGAAGGCAGGGCGGCGAGCAGGAGGAGCACGATAATTATTCGTCTCACCATCCCTCCTCCTTAAAATAGATACCTGACGCCGAGCAGAATATTCCTGTCGGTTCGGAGAACCTGCGGCCCCGTGTTGCGCGCGACCGGAAACTGGAAACTGCCCTCGACGACGAACCTCGGCGCCGCCGCGTACTGGAGTCCCGGCGCAAGGTAAAACTCGCTGGAGCGGCTGTCTGGCGCGACGCTGCCGCCGACGCGCCCGAGTCCCCTGTGAACAAAGCTCGTCTCAAGAATGGCGAACAACTCTCCGCCCGGAGTGTCGTAGTTGCGAGGCAGCAGCACGTACTCCAGATCGGTGTTGACTCTCAGCTCGTGCCCCATCCGAAAGCCGTCGCGCTCAGTGCGTAAGATGCCCTCGACGTTGCCGCCGAAGATGAGCCTTCCCCCCGCCTGCGAAAACGAGACGTCCAAATGTGGCGAGAGGCCGCCGCTGATGGGGGTGAGTTGCTGCCGGACGAAAGCCGGAGCGTTGATTTCCGTTTCGCCCGGCGCGCTCTTTTTCCCCGTCGGCAGTTCCAGACCCAAACGCACTGCCGCCTGCCGGTCGCCGTAGGTTTTCACCGTGCGGAAGAATCGGTACTTGCCCCACACGGTGACGTTGCCCAAACCCACACCCGACCCGGAGGCGGTGCCGTCGTCGAAGGATGTGCGCGAGAGCGGCACTTCCGCTTCCAGTTGAAGCGTCGCCGTCGGGGTATAAGTGACGCTCACGTTCAACACCTGCCGGTTCACTTCGAGGTCGCCGAGGTGCTGCTTGATGAAGTAGAGGCGCGGAGTGACCGCGCCCCCCTTGTAGACGGTGAGACCCGGCGAGGTCACGCGGATCGGGGCCAGAGGCACGGTCGGCACGGGTATCGGGCCGGCGTTCGTCAGAGAGCCTGAAAACGGACTCGACTCCGAGGAACCGTAGCTCGCCGTCATCAACCTCACGCCGGGCGTGTGGTTAACGAGCGCTTTGATGCCCGACGCCGTTTTGGACGCGCCCGCCGCTTTCTTCAACGCGCCCGGAGAGATGACCTCACGCGCCGCAGAGCCCGCGCCCACGGTCTTCCAGTCGCCCACGATCTCGACGCGCGTCTCCGGCGTCGCGCCTGCCAACAACTCGTTGACGGTCGCGCCTTCGAGCGCGAACCGCTGTCCCGAAGGCGCGGCGACTAGCCACCACCCTTTATCGTCGCGCTTGAGCGTTCCCGAGACGGTAATCTCCGCCGCATCGAGCGCGTACCCGGCCTTCTTGAGCGCGGCCTTGAGCGCCGCGAATGACACCGGCTTGTCCGGCTTCGGCTGAAAGACGCCGAGGCCCTTCTTGATGTCTGTGATTTCGATCTCTTTAAGTTTCGGTGCGTAGTCGAGACGGCTCACGGCCTTCTGGATGTTGAAGACTCAATTGCCGCACAGATAACCCCCGAGACGCATCTGGACTCGCTTGACCTCGGCACTCGAACTGCCCGCGCCGCCGAACAGCAGCACCAACCCGAGCAGCGCCATTGAAAGCTTTCTTCTCATCTTGTTTCTCCTGATAAAAAAAGACTCACCGACGATTACGCCCCTCGCACACAGTCTAAACCCCGTACACGCCTACGGAGTCAAGCAGGCGGAGGCCGCAATCGTTTGACGCGCGTCGAGCCTGCGTGCCCCACGCATGCCTCGACGCGAGACACTAAACGCGCGCGCGCCTGACCGGTATTCACCTACCGGCAGGCACACTACGGCCCTGTCGTCTTTAGATCAGGAGTGCGAGATGGCGTATGTACGCGGGGTGCGAGTCCTGCGGAGGACTTGAGGATGAGTTTGAGCGCGGTGGTGGTGCCGCGTAAGGGTAATCCGCCGCAAAGGGCTGGTCGGCCCCGGTGTAAAGCGTCGAAGCGGCGGTCGGCAAAAGACTGAACGCGCCCGTCGGCCCGGTGGTGCCGGGCTCCGTGTAGTTCAGCGCGCAGCACAGGCGCGCCGCCGAGACTTCGGGCGCGCCGCCGTGCTCGCGCGCGGTCGCGCAACAGTCGTCGGCCATGCCCTTCATGGGGCAGTCGTGCCCGCCCGCGTGCGCGTGGACGCCGGCCAGAGCGCCGGCGATCAGGCCCGCGACGAGCACGAAGATGTTGAGCCGCTTTCGCATCATCGGTTGGAGACTATATTGAGCAAGGAAGATGCCTGTCAAGACGCTTCTCAGCCGGGCGTGACGGACGTGCGGGTCACGGCGTCGCCTGAAGCCCCTTCGAAGCGACTTCTCCAAAACTGAGCGTCTAAGGAAAGACGAGCGCCAGCACCGTGATGGCGGCGGCGGTGATGAGCGCGCGGCGGTTGATGCGTCGCGCCTTGTCGCGCGATTCCTCGATTAAGTCTTCGTCCTCGACCGGCTCTTCGCCCGCGTCCATGTTGCGCGTCCCGCGCGCGGCGAGGGAGATTCAGGTCTTCTCGCGGGCTTGCAGCAACCCCAGCCCGGCCATCCAGACGGGGAAGAAGATGACGGCGCGCGACCAGCGCGGCGCTTCCGTCACGACGAGCAGGAAGGCCAGCCCCACGCCGACCGTGAGGGCCACGACGCCGAGCAGTCGCCGCTTGCGCCGCTCGCCCGGGCCGATGTTGATGGCGTCGGAAGACATCAGGGAAATTCGCTTCACCACTGCCGGAAGTTTGCTTCACCACTGCCGGAAGTTTGCTTCAACGCTGTCCGGCGCGCAGCGTCGCGAGCGGCTGCCCGGCGGTCACGCTCTGGCCGACGCGCGCGGTGACGGCGCTCACCGTCCCGGCGGAAGTCGCGCGCGCGGTGACGACCTGCTCGGACGGCGCGGGCGCGGCGGCGGAGTTTGGTGTCTGCGGCTGGCGGGCCGCGACGAGGCCGGACTGCGCGCCCTGCGCGGCGGACTGCGCCCTCTGGAAACGCTGCTGCGCGCGTTCGTAGTCGGCGCGCGCGCCGTCCAACTGACCCTGCGGCGCGTCGCCGGACGCGACGAGCGGCGTGAGCCGCCCGACCTCCACCTCCGTCCGCACCACCTCGGCCCGCGCCGCCTCGACCTCGCCCTGCGCCGCGCCGATACTGCGGCCCGCGCGCGCGAGGGGGTCTTCCGTCCGCGTCGGCGCGGCGCGCGCCTCACTTTGGACGACGATCTCGATGATGGGGTCGCCCTCGCCGACCGACACTCCTTCGCGCACGAGGACGCGTCGCACCTCGCCCGCCGCCGCGGCGTTGACGACGACGATGCCGCGCGACTTCGCATCGTCACTGACCGCCTTCGACTGACAGCCGGACGACGCGACGACGAGCGCGACGAACGCCAATGCCCGAAGCGCGCGCCGGGGCTTATTTGTCTTGAGGACGTCTGTCATCAGCTCATTTGTCGTCGGGGTTCGCCCCCGTCGTCACGCTGGCCGGATTCGCTGCCGAGAGCAACGCGCCGGAATCGGGCGAGGGGCGCATCTCCAGCTCGCGCGTGTCGGCGCGCACCGAGACGTTATTGGACTGGAGCGTGTTGCCGGTGGCGCGCTGGAAATCGGCGATGGCTTTGTTGAGGTCGGTCTGCGCCTGAAGCTCGCGCCCGCGGGCGGCGAGGAGTTCGGTCTGGCGTTGGAGGACGAGGTAGACGGTCGTCGTGCCCGCGCGGAACTGTCGCTGCTCGCTCTCGGACTGCTGCTCGGCGGAAGAGCGCGACGAGGCGGCGGAGGCGAGACGCGCTTCCGCCGAGCGCAGAGATTGCGTGGCGTTGCGCACGTCGGCCTCTATCAACTGCTCGGCCTGCGCGCGCTGGTTGCGGATGCGGCTGCCCTCGGCGAGCGAGCGCCCGAGGTTCGCCTCGGCGGTGCGGTTGCGAAGGGGGAGCGAGACGCGAACGCCGACGCGGTAGGTCGGATAGTCCTGCTGAAGCAGGTTCGTGAGCGACTGCGTGTAGCCACCGACGAGGTTCGGCGTCACCGTGCCGGTGCCCGTCGTCGTCGTTTCGAGCGGCGGGAGCCCGGCGATCACTGAAAGCTCGTTGACGCGCGTGCGCAGCGCCGCGTTCGAGCCTGCCGTCGAGCCGCCGCCGCTCCCGGCCTGCGTCAGAGAGCCCGCGAGGCCGAGCGCCGTGTAGGTTCCGACGAGATCAATCTGCGGCTTCGTCAGGTCGCGGAAATAACGCGTGTCGAGCTGGTTGATCTCGGCCCCGGTCTGGAGCTGCGCCAGCTCGGGCCGGTTGTTGATGGCCGCGGCCACGGCCTGCTCCAAAGGCACGCGCGGCGCTTCGAGGTTGACGGGCGTGACGGGCGTCAAAGGGCGCGACCACAGCGCCGCGGAGCGGTCGGGCAGGATCAGTGTCTTGAGAGTGTTCTCGGCGCGCGTCACCGCCTCCTGCGCCGTGTAGACGTTCTGCTCGAAGGTCGTGACCTGCGTGTTGGCGGCGATGATCTCGATGGGCGCGAGCACGCCCTTCGCGACGAGCCGCTGGTTGCTCTCGACCTGCACGCGCGCCTGTCTCACCGCGTCGATCTGCACTTGCAGATTCCTCAGCGCGAAAGCCAAATCCCAGTAGGACTGCTCGACCTGCGAGATGACTTCGATGGCGCGCTGGCGAAACTGCGAGTCGGTCAGAGAGAGGTTCTTTTTGGCGATCTCGATGGTGCGCCGGTTCTGGTCGAAGCGCAGGCCGCGCCAGAGCGGCTGCGTGTAGGTGAAGGTGAGCGCCGTCGGGAATTGCGGGTTGAGCGTGGCGTTCTGGTTATCGTTCTGCGCGCCGCCCAGAGTCGAACTGGTCGGCGTGACGCGGCTCTCGAAGAAGCTCTCGGTAGAGAAGATGGGGTCGTAGACGCCGCGCGCCGCCGTGAGGTTGTACTCGGCGACCTGCACGTCAATGCGCGAGCCGTCAATGTCGTTGTTGTGCTGGAGCGCGAGCGAGATGGCCTCGTTCAAGGTGAGCGGCGTCTGTTCGGCCATGTCCACGCCGACGCGCTCGGCGCTCGGCAGGGGCCGAGAGGGCGCTTCAAAATTGGGCGCGATGGGCGGCGGCTCGACGGGCAATTCGGCGGGCGCGACGCCGCCCGAAACGCCGATGTTCTGCCCCGGCGATTGCGGCACCCCGTTCGCGCCGCCGGTCGAGGTCGGCGCGCCCGCGGGGTTGTTCGCACCCGGCGCGGTCGTCGCGGCGGGCGTGGAGGTCTGCGGGGGCGTCTGTCCCGGCGCGGGCGGCGGCGAGGACGGCGGCGCCTGCGTCGTCGAGGGCGGCGGCGCGGCGGGCTGCTGCGTCGTCGGCGTCGTCGTCGTTGTCGTGCCCGCGGGCGGCGACTGTTGCGGCGTCGAAGAGGGCTGCGTCCGCTGGCCGGACGGCGGCTGCTGCGCGCCGGTGAACCTCGAGCCGGAGAAAGTCCCGCTCTGCCGCGCGAGCGCGGCGCAGGGCGCCAACACCATCGCCGACGTGACGACGAACGCGAGCCGGTCGAAACGCGTCGGCCCGGAGACGCGGCGCAAGTATTCCTTCGCGCGTTTAATCAACTGAAGCTGGATCGACATATCCGTCCTTTACGGCCCGACGCGAGACCGGCTCGTCGAGTCTGGTTTTGCGCGAGAAGACGCCCGCGTAAGCCTCGGAGAGGCGGCGGCCCGCGCCACCCTTGAAGTTATTGAAGCCCGCGCCGGCGCGCGCCCAGACGCTCGAATCCTTCGCGTCCTCAAACAGAGAGTAGAAGACCGGCACGGCGAGCAGTGTGAGGAGCAGGCAGAGCGACTGCCCGCCGACGACGAGGACGCCGATGG
>JAIVJM010000205.1 GCA_020199995.1 Acidobacteriota bacterium
AGGGCTGCGCCGCGAGCCCGGCGCGGCGCGCGTAGAACTGCGCGAGATAGGCGTGAGGGTAAACTCCGATCTTCAGTAAGCGCATGGAGATCGTCCGCAGGGATCAGAGATCGAGGCGATAGAGGACATTGCCCGTCCCGGCTTCGACGCCCGTCTCGACGAACCCGAGCTTGCGCGCGCCGCGCGGCGACACGTTGTCCGGGTGAATCTTCGCCATGAGTCGGGTCGCGCCCGAAAGGCGGCAGACGAGCTTGGCGATCTCAAGTGATAGTCTCATGAAACGCCCGCCGCGGAATTTTTGATCGACGAGGACGCCGAAGGACGGCACTTCGTAGCCGGCGTCCCACCCGCGCAGCATGAAGAAACCCGCCAGACGCCCCTGCCAGAACATCCCGGAATAAACGTCGAGCTGACGTGCGGCGAGGACGCGCGCGATCTCTTCTTCGTCGAACCCGAACGCGTAAAAGAAGCGCGCGTACTCCGGCGGCTGCGCGCGCAGAAGCGCCGAGACCAGGCGAGCGTCTTCGGCGAGCAGCGGGCGGATCGTTATGTCGTGCTGAAGCAGGTGATTCATTTGTGCCCGGCTCCCACGAGCGCGTCGGGACGATCAAGACGGCGTGCCTGCCTTCGTCGTTCCCGACGAAGAGCAGGCTTTAACGAATGTGGCCCTCTGCGAACGGCTGAACGCTTCGCACGGGGCAACCGTCCGCGTCGGGCGATGACTGCGTCGGCAATCCGGAGAGCGACTCGCGAACGTATAACCGATGAGCCCGCGAGGGCTTCCCCCAACCCGAATAAGTTGGAGACGATTCAACTGTCGCTGATCAGGCTCAGAGAATGCCTACGGACGTGGATAAAGACAAGCGCGCGTGCCGGGGGCGGCCTTCATGACTGATCTCTGTGTTTTCTCAGCCGTCGATCAGCCGATCGTAAGCGCGGGCGTGAGGTCGCGGCTTAATGCGCGGCGTGAAGGGCTGGTTCAAACAAATCGTGTAGGTGATTTCACGGACACGCCCTGCTCGTTTTTGCGGATACCGCCTGATCGCGCGCGCCGCTATGATAAATCTAGCCACGAATGTCAGAACAATTTAGCTCCTTCATTAGCCTTGCGCTCTAAAAGGCTTTGGGGGGATCCATCTTCGCTTCAAGATCGAGTGCCCTGCCCGTGTCTTAGAAAACGCGCCGGCGGGGCAACCTAGGGGGAATCAGGTTATGCGAAAAACAATGCGCGCCGTCATCAGCGCGATCACTCTCGCCCTGTTGGGCGCGTCACTACTCTTCGGGAGTTTCGTTAGGCTCCCCGTCGCCGAGGCGTCCAGCCACCGCGAGGCGCCGCTCATCGCCCTCGATCAGTACGCGGACAACACTGACGTTTATGCGTTCGTGAGCCCCGACCGGGCGAACTCCGTCACGCTGATCGCCAATTACATTCCGCTTGAAGAGCCGTCGGGCGGACCGAACTTCTATCGCTTCGACGACAACGCGCTCTACCAGATCAGGATCGACAACAATGGGGACGCCGCAGTCGACCTCGTCCTCGAATTCCGCTTCCGCACCGTCGTCGGCAACGGCGACACGTTCCTCTACAACACGAACACGATCGACAACCTGAGCGATCCCGACTGGAACGTTAAACAGTTCATGGACGTGACGGCGCGCATCCGGCAAGGCTCCCCGAGCAGCCCGACGTTCACCACCTTCACGCTCGGCACTAACCTGCCGACGCCGCCCGTCAACATCGGGCCGCGCTCGACGCCCAACTACGAGACGAACCTCGCCGAGCCTTCGATCAGCACGGTCCCGACCGGCGCGGGCGACATCAAAATCTTCGCCGGCCAGCGCGACGAGGGCTTCTTCATCGACACCGGCTCGATCTTCGATCTGCTCGGCTTGCGCCCCTTTAACTCGGCGCACCTCGCCCCGCTCCCGAACTCGAACGGCGTGGACGGATTGGCTGGCTACAACGTGCACAGCATCGCAGTCCAGTTGCCGACGAGCCTGATCACGGCGTCCGGCGCGCTCCCGACGGGTGCGACCGATCCGAACGCGATCATCGGCGTCTACGCGACCGCCAGCCGCCCCTCGACGCGCGTGCTCAACACCAACGGCACGCAGACTCAGACCGGCACCTGCGCGAACGGTCAGGGCATCCCCGGCGCGGACGCCTCTTGCGTCCAGGTCTCGCGCCTCGCGAACCCGCTCTTCAACGAGGTTTTGATCCCGATGGGTACTTCGCCCACCGTGTCCGAGAACGACAAAGACCTCTACAACGCGCAGCTCCCGGCGACCGACATCAGCCGCATCAACTTCGTGCGCGGCGACACGCGCGATGTTGAGATCGTGAAGTTGATCAACCTGCTGTACCCGCCGGTCGCCGACGCGCCCGTGAGGGGACGCAACGATCTCGTTCGCGTCTTCCTGACCGGCGTACCGGGCGCGACACGCCCGCCCGTGCAGGCAGACCCGAACGACCCGAGCGCGGGACCCGGCGCGGTCCCGTCCGACTTGATGCGCCTGAATGTGGCCGTCCCGGCGACCGCGCCCGGATCAGTGAACCGCCTCGGCGTCATCGCGGGCGACCTCGGCGGCTTCCCGAACGGTCGTCGCCCTGTTGACGACGTGGTCGACATTGAGCTGCGCGTGCTCGCGGGCGTCCTGCTGCCCGGCAACTCGTGCGCGGGCGGCACGGTTAACTGCAACACTGCGCCAAACAACCAGCTCGGCGACGGCGTGAACGAGAATGAAACCCCGTTCCGCACCACGTTCCCGTACCTGGCGAGACCCATCAGCGGCTACGAGAACCCGTTCCACGGTCGCACCGCCTCGGCGGACACGACCACGCCGGGGCCGGCGACGCCGACGCCGAGGCCGTAACCTCCTAAGCTCCGGCGTTGCGTGCGCCACCGTGAAAACGGGGCGCGCGCAACGCTCGGTCAGTAGGAGTGATGTTTGTTCACCTCCGTCGCCGCGGCGCTCGGGTCGGCAATTCGATCCGGCCGCCGCGGCGACGAGTAGTCTTTAGATGGGCAGCCAATGTTGAAGAAAATTTCCATCGTCGGCGCGGGTCTGGCTTTCGTACTCGTCGCGCTGCTCGGCTTCCGCTTCACGTCTAATCAACCGACGACGAAACGATTACCCCGGCAGATTCCCGCGGGCGAGGCCGGTGGGACGACGCCGGGCGACCGCCTGATCGTTTCCGCGCAGGGCGTGATCGACAGCCAGCCGGCAAGATCAAAGGGCTATAACCTGCTCGCCATCGCCTACATGCAGAAGGCGCGCGAGACCGGCGACTTCGCCCTGAACGCGAAAGCCGAGGAAGCACTCGCGCGCGCGGCCCAGGCGGAGCCAGGCAGCTACGACGCACTCAAGCTGCGCGCCAAGCTGCTGCTCACCTACCACCGCTTCGGCGAGGCGCTCGAAGTCGGGAGGCGCGCGCAAGCCTTGAACCCGCGCGACCACGACGTGTACGGCGCGATGACGGACGCGCTCGTCGAGTTGGGTGAGTACGACAAGGCGGTCGAGGCGGCGCAGGCGATGATCGATCTCCGACCCGACACCGCCTCTTATTCGCGCGTCTCTTACCTGCGTTTATTGCACGGCGACGTGGACGGCTCAATCGCGGCGATGCGGCTCGCGGCGCAGGCGGCGAGTCCGAGCGATCCGGAAAAGATCGCGTGGTGCTACGTCCAACTCGGCGACGCGCTGATGAAGGCGGGCAAGCCCGCGGAAGCCGAGCGCGAGATCGACCGCGCGCTCTTCAGCTTCCCCGATTACCACGCCGCGCTCGCGGCGAAGGGGCGGGCGCGACAGTCGGCGGGCGATCTCGGAGGCGCGGTCGAGTTCTACCGCCGGGCGGTCGCGCGCGTCCCGCTGCCCGACTACTCAATCGCGCTCGGCGATCTCTACACCAAGCTCGGGCGCACGGATGAGGCGAAGCGTCAATACGATCTCGTTCAGTTCGTCGAGAGCGCGGGTGCGTCCGCGGGGACTTACACGCGCGAACTGGCGCTCTTCTGGGCGGATCACGACGTGCGGCTCGACGAGGCGCTCGCCGTCGCCGCGCGCGAGCGCGCCGCGCGCGGCGACATCTACACCAGCGACGTGCTCGCGTGGTGCCTGTTCAAAAAAGGTCGGCTCGAAGAGGCGAAGGCGGCGGTGACGGAAGCGCTGCGGCTTGGCACGCGCGACTCGCGCCTCTTCTACCACGCCGGGATGATCTACAACTCGCTCGGCGACCGGCGACAGGGCGCGAAGTATTTGAAGATGGCTTTAGCCGCCGATCCGTCCTTCCCGGTCTTGCAGGCTGACGCCGCGCGGCACACTTTGTCCGCGCTCAAGGTCTGACAGACTTGGCGAAGCCCTCGCTCGCGCCCGACACTTTCATGTTTCACGCCGCGTCACGAAACGCCATGAGCCTTCTTACCCCGACACGAACGATGCCCCGCGCGATCGCAGTCGCCCTGCTCTATGTCACCTGGATCGGGTGCATGACGGGGCAGGTCGCCGCCCACCCGCTCGGCAACTTCTCGATCAACCAGTTCGCCCGCGTCGAGATTGCTGTCGAGCGCGTGCGCGTGCGCTACGTCATCGACATGGCTGAGATTCCGACCTTCCAGCAGTCGCAGGAGATCGACGCCGACGGCGACGGCGGGCTCTCGGAGGCGGAACTCAACTCGTACCTCGAACGAGCCGCCCCGCAGTTCGCCGAAGGATTGATCGCGGCGGTCGACGGCGCGCGCGTGCCGCTCAGGGTTGCGGGCAAGAACGTCTCGGTGGAGAAGGGCGCGAGCGGGCTGCCTGTCCTGCGCGTCGAATGCGACTTCGAGGGCGACGCCCCCGCGAGCGGCGCGGCGGGCGCGCGGCGCCTGCGTTTCGAGAACACGAACTTTGCGGAGCGCGTCGGCTGGCGCGAAATAGTCGTCGCGCCCGCGGGCGGCGTCAGCCTCTTCGACAGCACGGCGTTCGGCTCGCCTCTCACGGACGAACTCAAAGAGTACCCGGAGGACATGCTCGCCGCGCCTCTACAAGAGCGAACCGCCGAGTTGTCATGGGCGAACGGGCAACTCCCGAACGGCGCGACGGCTCTGCGCACGCGGGAAGGAAAACCCGTCGCACAGTCGCGCGACCGCCTCGCCGAATTGATCTCCGTCCGCGAAGTGACGCCGCTCGTCGCGCTCCTCGGTCTGCTGCTCGCAGCGGGCTTGGGCGCGTTGCACGCCTTCTCGCCCGGTCACGGCAAGACGGTCGTCGGCGCGTACCTCGTTGGCTCGAAAGGCACGGCGAAGCACGCAGCCTTCCTCGGTCTGACTGTCACTGTCACGCACACCGCCGGGGTCTTCGCGCTCGGGCTCGTCACGCTGTTCGCGGCTCACTACGTCAACCCGGAACGGCTCTTCCCCGTCCTCAGTTTTCTCTCAGGAGCTATCGTCCTCGTCATCGGTCTGAACCTCTTCGTCCGACGCCTGCGCGCGGCTCTGCCCGGCGGCGCGTCGCTCGTGCACACGCACGGCGACGGGCACGAACACACGCACGACCACGACGACACGCATCACCATCATCACGACGGCTCAGGGCTCACGCACTCGCACGACGGCGGGAGCGAGCATACGCACCTGCCGCCGGGAGCTGACGGGAGCCGCGTCACGTGGCGAAGTCTCCTCGCACTCGGCATCTCGGGCGGGCTGCTGCCGTGCCCGTCCGCGCTGGTCGTGCTGCTCGCGGCAATCGCGGCGAGCCGCGTCGGCTACGGGCTCGCGCTCGTCGTCGCGTTCAGCATCGGGCTGGCGGCGACGCTGACGGGGATTGGGCTCGTGTTCGTGTTCGCCGGTCGCTTCCTGAAAATCCCGACGGGCAGGGGCGCGACGCTCGTGCGCGTGCTGCCGGTCGCGAGTGCGTTCGTCATCGCCTGCGTCGGCGCGGCGCTCTGCTACGAGGCTCTGGGGCAGGGCGGGTTCAGCTTCACGTCAATCGCCGCAGTCTTCGCTTCGCGTGCGGAGAGCGCGCCGCCGCTGAACTCGCTCGGCGTGATGGCGGTGCTCGGTCTGGGGCTCGTCTTCGGGCTCAAGCACGCGACCGAAGCCGATCACGTCGTCGCCGTCAGCACAATCGTCAGCGAGCACCGCAACCTCTGGCGCGCCGCGCTCGTCGGTGGCTTATGGGGCGTGGGGCACACGTCTTCGCTGATGCTGGTCGGCGTGGTCGTGCTCGCGTTGCGCATCGCCGTGCCCGAAAGGGTGGCTTCGTGGCTGGAGTTCTGCGTCGCGCTCATGATCATCGGGCTCGGCGCGAGCGCGCTGGTGCGCGTCCTGCGCGGGCGGGCGCAGATGCACCTGCACCGCCACAGCCACGGCGGGTCGCCGCACACGCACGTCCATTTTCATGAGGTCGGGAGTGAGCACATCGATCACGCGGCGCAGCACACGCACGCGGTCTCGCGGGTAGGGTGGAAGCCCCTGCTCGTCGGCGCGATGCACGGCCTCGCCGGGTCGGCCGCGCTGACGCTGCTCGTGCTGACGCGGATCGAATCCTTCGCGCTCGGCTTGCTCTACCTCGCCGTCTTCGGGCTCGGCTCGGTCGGCGGGATGCTCCTGATGTCCGGGCTCATCGGTCTACCCTTCGCGCTGAGCGCGCGCCGCTTCTCCCGTTTCAACTACGTGCTGCAAACGTGCGCGGGCGTGTCGAGCATCGTCTTCGGACTCTGGTACGCTTACGAGACTGGCATCGTAGGCGGACTCTGAAGATTCGCGCACGCGTCGCCGCCGGGGCGGGGCGCGCTTCGAGCCGGGGGTGCGGCGTCTCCATGTCAACAGGTCAGACCAGAACGAAAAACGTAACGCACTGCCCCTCCTGCGGCATGGACTTGCCGCGCTCGCAACGCCGCTGTTTCTGCGGCAGGCGCACGACGCGTGGTCGCTTCTACCTGTTGCTCTGGCTAGCCCTGTCTCTCGCGGGATTCTTATTCATCTTTCTGCCGAGAGTGTTCGAGCAGTGAGAAGTTCGCCCGTGAGATAAAGCGAGCACGCAATTCCAAATTATGTGTGGCATCAGCGGCTTCGTTAGCAGAAGGCAAATCACGCCGGACGATCTCGCCCGCGTCGGGGCGGCGGGCGCGAGCCTGCGCCATCGCGGGCCAGACGGCGCGGGCGAGTACGCGAACGAGCACGTCGCCCTCGCCGCGCGACGCCTGAGCATCATTGACGTGGAAGGCGGCGCGCAGCCGCTTCGTAACGAAGACGGCACGCTCGCCCTCGTCGCCAACGGGGAGATTTACAACCACGTCGAGTTGCGCCGCGCGCTCAAGTCGGCGGGTCACAGCTTCAACACGCGGAGCGACTGCGAGACGATCCTGCACCTCTACGAAGAGCACGGCGTCGATTGCGTCAAATACCTGCGGGGGATGTTCGCTTTCGCGCTGTGGGACGACGCGCGCCGCAGGCTCCTCGTCGCGCGCGACCGCATGGGCGAGAAGCCGCTCTACCTGTGCGAGCGCGAAGGCGAGTTGTTCTTCGCCTCCGAGTTGAAAGCGATCCTCGCGTCGGGCGTCGCGCCGTTCGAGTTGGACGCCGAGTCGGTCGATCTCTACTTCCACTACCAGTACGTGCCGGAACCGCGGACGCCGCTCAAGGGCGTGCGTAAGTTGGACGCGGCGCACCTGCTCACGGTCGATGTCGATCCGTGGCGCGTAGAGGAGCGCTGCTACTGGCGCATGGAGGACGCGCCGCCGCTCGAAGGTGTTCCCGCGCGACTGATCCGCGAGCGTCTGGAAGAGGTGGGCGAGATCGTCGTGCGCTCGGACGTGCCCGTCGGCGTGGCGCTCAGCGGCGGTCTCGATTCGAGCGCGGTCGCCGCCCTCGCCGCGCGCCAGCGACCCGGCGCGCTCCAAGCCTTCAGCGTCGGCTACGAAGGTCGCCCCGAATCGGACGAGCGCGAGGACGCGCACGCGCTCGCGCGTCACCTCGGCTTGCCGTTCCACGAGGTCGAGGTGACGACGAATGACGTCGTGGATTTCTTCCCGGAGTTGAACTACTGGCGCGACGACCCGGTCGCCGACATCGCGGGGCACGGCTACTACGCCGCGATGCGGCTCGCGCGCGAGCGCCGCGTGCCGGTCGTGCTGCAAGGTCAGGGCGGCGACGAGTTATTCTGGGGCTACCCGCTGCTCAGGCAAGCGGCGCGCGAATCAATGGAGAAGGATGCATCGCGCCGCGCGGCTACGCTGTCCGCGCCGTTGCCGTATCTCTCGCTCAACTCGCCCGGCGACTTCTCGCGCGCGGGATTGTCTTCGTGGGCGCGCGAACTCGGCGGTTTGCGCGAGGGCTGGCGGCGATTTCGCAGCCACCGCGCGACGCCTGCGGACAGATTGGTCTTCTACGATCTTTCGCCTGATTTCCGCGCGGCCCTCGAAGGGGCGCAGAGCCTTTACGCCGGGCGGTTCGCCGAGCGGGTGGCTGAAAGCCACGCGGCCCATCTCTTCACCCTGCGACGACCGTGGTCGCGCGTCGACGTGACGCTGACGCGCCTGATCGGCGCGACCTATTTGCGCGAGAACGGCATCGCGCAAGGGGATCGTCTGAGCATGGCGTCGTCGGTTGAGATGCGCCTGCCACTTGTCGATCACGTGCTGGTCGAGACGGTCGTCGGTCTGCGTAAAACGAAGACGGACGTTCACCTGCCGCCGAAGGAGTGGCTCAAGGAGTCGGTGCGAGACTTACTGCCGCCCTTCGTCTTACAAAGACCGAAGCGCGGCTTCGCGCCGCCGGTGCGCGAGTGGCATGACGCGCTGTTCGCCGCACACGGCGACTCGCTGCGCGACGGCTATCTCGTGCAGTCGGGCGTCCTGAGCGCGGAGGGCGGCGCGCGCCTCGCCGGGGGGGCATTCCCTTCGGACGCGACGAGCCCGCTCTCCTTCAAGGCTCTCGTGCTCGAACAGTGGTGCCGCCGGATGAGCGAGGCGGCGCGCGCGCCCGTCGCGAGGTCGGGCGGCTCACGTCCAACACAGATCGCTTTAAGTCTTTAACCTTCGAATGGTTTTCGTCGTCAAATGGGCGTCGATCAGAAAAATTTGCGGATCGCGATCAACGCGCAGGTACCGCCCGGCACGGGGGCGGGCGGCATCGAGACTGTGCTGCTGGCGCTGACCGTGCTCTCGCACCTCGACGACGGCGCGGAGGAGTACGTGTTCGTCGGACACTGGGGAGAGCCCGAACGTCTGCGCCCGTGGCTCGGCGCGCGGGGGCGTCTCGTCACGGGACCTGCGCCCGCGCTTCCCGAAGAGACGAGACCGGCGCGCGCCGAAATGCTCAAACGCGCACTTGGACCCGTCCGCCCCGCCGCGCGCTACGCGAAGCAGCGTCTGCGCGCCTTCGCGTCGCGCGAAGCCCCCTCCGCGCCGCACACCGTGAACTTCTTCGAGCGCCTGGGCTGCGACGTGGTGCATTTCCCGTTCCAGCATTACGAGCCGTGCGGCGTGCCCTCAGTCTTCAACCCGCACGACTTGCAGCACCTCCACCATCCCTCTTTCTTCGACGCGGCGGAAATCGAACGGCGTGAGTCGCTCTACCCGGCGGCTTGCCGCGACGCGCACACGGTCATCGTCGCGTCAGACTTCGTGAGGCGAGATGTCATGAGCCGTTACGGGATCGAGACCGACAAGGTGCAGGTGATCCCGTGGGCTCCGCCGCCCGCTCCAGCTACACAGGCGGACGGCGATATCGTCGCGCGCACCGTGCGCGAAAAATACTTCCCGGCTGACGAGCCGTCCGCACTATACCCGGCGATGACCTGGGAGCATAAGAACCACATCCGTCTGCTCGAAGCGATGGCTCTGCTGCGCGACCGCGACGGGCTCCGCGTGCGACTCGTCTGTACGGGTCACCGGACCGACTTCTTCCCGCGCATCGAGCGGCGACTGGGCGAGTTGCGGCTGCGGGATCAAGTCAGTTTTACGGGGATGCTCTCTTATGAAGAGTTGTGCGCCGTCTACCGAGCGGCAGAGTTCATCGTCATCCCGACGCTGTTCGAAGCCGCGAGCGCGCCGCTCTTCGAGGCGTGGCAACACGGCGCGCCGGTGGCTTGCGCCTCCGTCACGGCGCTGCCCGAACAGGCGGGCGGCGCGGCTCTCATGTTCGATCCCACTTCGGTCGAGGCCATCGCCGACGCCGTCGGTCGCATGTGGGCTGACGCCGAACTACGTGAAGACTTACGGCGTCGCGGCGCGCGTCGCGTGAAAGACTTCAGCCCGGAGCGCACGGCGAAAGCCTACCGCGCCGTCTACCGCCGTGCCGCGGGGCTCACGCTCGGCGAAGAGGATCGCTGGCTGCTGACTCACGACTGGACGCGCGGGGGCGTCGCCGCGCCGACGCGATACGCACGAACGGGCGTTCGCTTGTACGCATGAACAGACGCTTCATCCCGGTCTCCGCGCCGATGCTCGTCGGCAACGAGAAGAAGTACGTGACGGACTGCCTCGACTCGTCCTGGATTTCGTCGTGTGGCGGCTACGTCGAGCGTTTCGAGCAGGCGTTCGCGGAGTTCTGCGGCGCGCGCCACGCCGTCTCCTGCTGCAACGGGACGACGGCGCTGCACCTCGCGCTCTTAGCACTCGGCGTCGGCGCGGGCGACGAGGTGATCGTCCCGACGCTGACGTTCGTCGCAACGGCGAACGCCGTCACCTACTGCGGCGCGCGCCCCGTCTTCGTCGACGCCGATCCGGTGACGTGGAATCTCGACCCGACGCTCGTCGAGGCGCGCATCACGCCGCGCACGAAGGGCATCGTCGTCGTCCACCTCTACGGGCTCCCGGCGGAGATGGACACGATTAAGGAGATCGCGCGCCGCCATGATCTCTTCGTCGTCGAGGACGCGGCGGAGGCGCACGGGGCGGAGTACAAGGGTCGCCGCACGGGCACGCTCGCCGACGTGGCGTGCTTCAGCTTCTACGGCAACAAGATCATTACGACCGGCGAGGGCGGGATGGTGACGACCAACGACCCCGCGCTCGCGCGCCGCGTCGCGCAACTCCGCGGGCAGGGCATGGACTCCGAACGTCGCTACTGGTTCCCGGTCGTCGGCTACAACTACCGGATGATGAACCTGCCCGCCGCCGTCGGCCTCGCGCAACTAGAGCGTGCCGATTGGCACACGGGGCGGCGGCGCGAGGTCGCCGGTTGGTACGAGGAACGACTCGCTGCCGTCGCGGGTCTGACGTGGCAGCATGAGACGCAGCACGTGAGGCACGCGCGCTGGCTCTTCACCGTCACGCTGGCTGAAGAGCTTTCTGCGGCGCGCGACGAGGTCATGTCGTTGATGGGGGAGCGCGGCGTCGAGACGCGCCCTGTCTTTTACCCGATGCACGTGCTACCGCCTTACCGCGAGTCGGCTTCGCACGAGGCCTTCCCCGTCGCCGACCGTGTCGCACAAAGCGGCGTCAGCCTCCCGACGTGGGCCGGTCTCGAACGAGACGACGTGGATCACGTGTGCGCCATTTTCGTCAGGTGCCTGGAAGAGGTAGCCGAAAGATACGTAGAGAGTATGGAGGCATGACGTCCTCCGTGGAAACACTAAGCAAGGAAGGTTTATGAACAAGAGATCTCTCGCAACACTCATCTCCGGCGCGACTCTGCTGGCTTCAGCCGCCGGTTGTAACAACCCGAAGGGGGTGGCGAACGCTAACGATTCCAACGCCGCCGACACTGCCGCGGCCGCTAACGTCAGCAACGCCCCCGCGACTGCGGCGGTCTCTCCGACGCCTATGCAGCCCACCGCAAACAGCAATTTGGGGACGGTCGTCGCGACCGTCCCCGCGCCCGACAACGCTCCCGCCGCGGCTTCGGGCACAGCCGCGAAGAACGGCGAGCGCGGCGCGCGGTCGGCGAAAGTGCCCCAGCCCCAGGTCGGCTCCGGCGGTAACGATCTCTTCCTCTTCACGCAGGTTCGCGGCTCGATCAATTCGGACGGTGCGCTGAAGAATTCCGGGATCGTCGTCGATGTCAAAGACGGCAACGTCGTTTTGAGCGGCTCGGTCGCCGACGAGTCGCAGCGCAGCAAGGCGGAGCAGATCGCGAAGTCGGTCGGCGGCGTCAAAAGCGTCAGGAACAGTTTGCGCGTCGCCAAGGGCGGGGCGACGAAATGAGCGCGGACGCGTGAGTCTCCCTCGCCTCGCGAGGTTCTGACATAGTCAAGGAGGGTCTTGAAAGATGAAAGTAGCAACACACTTTTTTAGCCGCGTCGCGACGGCGCTGCTCGGGCTCGCGTTAACGGTCGTCGCCGCCGCGGCGCAGGAGAAGCCGAAGCAGGGCGATGACACTCGGAAGACCGGCGGGGCGGCGGAGGCTTGGAAGCAGGCGTTGCCGGACGCAGAAGAGATCGCGCCGCCGGGGGGTGGCGTAAAGAGGGGCGCGGGCGGCGCTGAAGAGGACACGCCCGCGGCGACAGAACTGCGCCTGCGCGATCTTGAGCGGAAGTGGATGGACGCCACAAAGGCGGGCGACGCCGTCTCGCTCAAGAGGTTCCTCGCCGCCGACTTCACCCTCGCGGGCATGAGCGGAACCGAGAGCCTGATCGACAAGAAGCAGTACGTGGCGGAGACCTTGCGCGATCTGAAGTTAGAGTCGTACAGCCTTGACGAGCTGCGCGTGCGCGTCTACCTCGGCACCGCCGTCGTGAGCGGTCGGTACAGGCAGCGCGCGACGATGGCGAACGAGGACTGGAGCGGCGACTTCCTCTTCACGGATGTCTGGATCAGAGGGGCGGGAGGCTGGAAGGCTGTGAGCAGGCACGTGACTCGCCTCCCCGCGGTCGCCGTCAAGGGCGAGTGAAGCAAGTCCGGCGCGCACACCCCCCGCGCGGGGCCGGCGCGAAAGGGATCTGACACTTTTCATGTGCGTGAACTTCACGCGGGGATGAGAGACGAGATGCAGACACCTCGCACGCCTAAATTGCCAGCGCCGCCTCAGGGGGCGAGCGGCTGGCCCTGGGAGCGCGAGCCCTCACTTTCGCCAGAGGCGTCGTCCGGGGATAACTCTCTGCCGCGCATCACCGTCGTCACGCCCTCCTACAATCAGGCGGAGTTTCTAGAACAGACGATCAGATCGGTGTTGCTGCAAGACTACCCCGATCTCGAATACATCATCATCGACGGCGGGAGTTCAGACGGGAGCGTCGAGATCATAAAAAAGTACGAAGGGCATTTCGCTTATTGGTGCAGTGAGCCGGATCGCGGGCAAAGCCACGCCATCAACAAGGGCTTCGCCAGGGCGACGGGGCGGATCATGTGCTGGCTCAACAGCGACGATTTTTACCTGCCCGGCACGCTCAGGTTCGCCGCCGAAAGTCTCGCGGACGGCACGGGGAACTCCGCCATCGTCGGCCACGCCCTAAGGGTGTACGCCGACGGCAGACCGCCGGTGAAGCTCGAAGGGAAGTACGAAAATCTCACGAGGCTCCTACAGTTCTGGTGGGGGTACGAGATGCACCAGCCTTCCATCTTCTGGCGCAGGGAGGTGTTCGAGAGGGTGGGGCTTCTTGACGAGAGCCAGCACTACATCATGGACTTCGACTACTGGGTAAGAAT
>JAIVJM010000313.1 GCA_020199995.1 Acidobacteriota bacterium
TTCGTCCATCGCTTGGCGCAGCGCCGCGACGTCGAGCTGTCCGTTGAGCCTGACGGCGGCGGGGATGTTGTAAGAGGCGCTGTCCGGGTTGAGCTGTGATAAGAACCATAGTCTCTGTTGTGCGTATGAAAGCGGGAATGTCTTTTTCACAGCTTTGAGTCTTCCTTGAAGAGGTTAATAGTGCTCGACCGCTTCGCCCGGGGGAGATGGGCTGAGGCTGGTGTGGTAAAAGTGTGGAGCTGTCTACTCGACCTCGCGTGAGACACGCATAATGGGTGGCAGAGATGTCTGGCGCCCTTCCAGTTGAGCGGCGTAAATTCTCTCGGCAAGATTGATGAAGGTCGGTTCTTGAAAGAGAGACATCAAAGGTATTTCCACCTGAAATACTTCCCTCACGCGGGATAAGCATTGAGTGGCTAAGATCGAGTAGCCTCCCAGCTCGAAGAAATTGTCGTAGATGCTGATGCGTTCGACTTCGAGCAGGCTCTTCCATATCTCCGCGAGATTCCGCTCCAACTCGCTGCGCGGGGGTACGTAATTGGTATTCAAGGCAAACGCATTGTCATCAGGGGCGGGCAACGCGCGATAATCTATCTTGCCGTTTGCCGTGAGAGGTAGTTTCTCAACCTGTACGAATGCCGCGGGAATCATGTGCTCCGGCAACTGATCTTTTAGAAAGTTTCTCAGCTCTCTCGCTTTGGGAACTGCCTCTCCATCGGTTACCAGATATGCGATAAGGCGCTTGAGGCCGGACTTATCGGCACGTGATGCAACCACGCAATTACGCACATCTGGATGCTTGCTCAAGGGCTGCTCGATTTCCTCCAGCTCGATACGAAAGCCACGTATTTTCAATTGACGATCCATGCGTCCGAGAAATTCAATGTTTCCGTCCGGCAGAGAGCGTCCCAGATCTGCCGTTCTGTAAATCCTGTCCGCCTCCTCGTCCCTGAACGGGTTCGCAATAAATCTTTCGTGCGTGTGTGTCTCATCATCCAGATATCCCTTCGAGAGATAAGGGGTGCGGACACAAATCTCCCCAATTTCACCGATGCCCGCGAGGAGGCTGGCAGGTGTTAATAGAAGTAACTGCACTCCGTCAATACCTCTGCCGATGGGTATCGTCTCTTTCGCGTTCGTGTTGCCCTCGCCTTCCTCTTCCGGCCGCTCGTGGATGACGAAATATCCCATCGCCTGCGGCGTCTCGGTTGTTCCATAAAAGTTGACGCACCGGACGCCGGAAGCCAAACTCCGAAGCGTCAACACGTCGCGTCTGGTGGCGACATCACCACCCAGAAATACATAACGGAGCGACGGAATTTGAGCAGGATGATGGGCGCCGACAGGATGTCTCGTACTGGCTTCTCCGAGCAACTGCACCATTGCCGGAGTCATGTGAGCGATGCTGATGGACTCTTGCCTCAACCAGTCCGCGAGCATTCCGGGAAGCTGCATGACTTCGGGCGCCGGAATGCAGAGTGTTGCGCCGAGCCAGAGGGGTGTAAAGATGTCGCGCAGCACAGGGTCGTGAGAGATGCCTGACAATATGCTAAAGCGGTCGGATTCATGCAGCGCAAAGGTCTCCGTGTGCCACTTAAGAAAATGCGACAAGGGACGGTGCGTTCCCAGTATTACTTTGGGTCTTCCCGTAGAACCTGACGTGAACGCGACATATGCGAGGTCATCTGCATCCACAGAAATATTCAAGTCACTGCCGGGGCAGTCTTTCAGAGCACTCTTTGCCGTCTCCCAAGAAAGCTCGATACGACATTGGAGTGGGGAGGCGGCGACGTGGTTTTCCAGCGCGACTGGTAGTAAGCCCGCCTCTTTGATTTGAATCCACGCGCGAGGCTTAATGGCCTCGATGTACCTAATCAGACGCGAAGCCGAATAAGCCGAATCGAGGATGGCGAAGGCCGCACCCGCTTTAAGAATGCCGAGGATTGCCCAGACGAGAGAGGGGCTGCGGTCAGCGTAGATTGCAACAATGTCTCCACGACGAATGCCGTTGCTATACAGATAATGAGACAACTGGTTCGAGAAATAATCAAGCTCTTGGTAAGTCCAGGCCCCTCGCGCGTGCTTGATAGCCTGCCGATTTGCTACCCGGTGTGCTTGACGCGACAGAGCCTGATGAACTGGGCCTTCCCATTCCGGCGCAATCGGCTGTCGCGGATCAGGCAGCAACCTTTCGGCGCTCGGTGTTATCAACGACAGATGACTTACTAGCCGTTCAGAGTCCTCGACGATCTGCGTTAACAGTCCGACGAATTGCTCCAACATCTGTGCCATCCGTTCACGCGTAAACAGATCTACGTTGTAGATCAGGTCGAGCTGTAGCCCGTCGGGCTGTTCCCCCGCATATAAAGTGATATCGAACTTGGCCTCGGCTTCCAGCGGCAGGAACGTATCCAGCGTGAGTCCCGGCAATTCGGTCTTGACCTTCGGGAAGTTGAGCATATTGAAGGCCACTTGGAAGATCGGAGAACGACTCAAATCCACGTTGGGACGTAGCTCTTCGACCAGCTTTTCAAACGGGACTTCCTGATTCGCGTAGGCGTTGAGCGCCACTTCACGCTCCTTCTTGAGCAGCTCCAGAAAAGAGTCGTCGTCCTTCACCTCCGTCCGCATCACCAGCATATTGACGAAAAAGCCGATCAAGTTTTTCACCTGCCTATTGGTCCGGCCTGCAATGGGAGTTCCGACGATTACGTCTTGCTGCCCGGTGTATTTATGGAGGAGCACTTTATAGGCGGCCATCAAAATCATATAGAGGGTGGCATTCTCTCTCCGGCAGAGCTTTCTTAAATGGTCTCTCAACTCCTTTCCGATGCGGACATGCTCGCTCGCTCCGCGATAGCTCTGCACCGCGGGCCGCGGGTGGTCGGTCGGCAGCTCTAAGACGGGCAGCTCCCCCGCCAGATGCTTGCGCCAGTACTCCATCTGTTGGTTAAGACTATCGCTACCCAACCTCTCTCTCTGCCACGCGGCGTAATCGGGATATTGTATTTCCAGCTCCTCAAGGCTCGCCTCGCGCTTCTCAAGGTGCGCCGAATAAAGCTCGCTCAACTCCTTCATGATGATGCCGATGCTCCATCCATCGCTCACGATGTGGTGCATCGTTAATATCAGCACGTGCTCGTGCTCTTTAGTCCTCAGCAGCCTGACGTGCAGCAACGGGCCTCGACGTAGATCAAAGCGCCGGTTGGCCTCCTGCTTGGCGATACCCTTCACCTCTCGCTCACGTTCTTTTTGGTCGAGCCGGGTTAAATCCTCAACCGTCAGCTCGACCGGCAGCTCAGGCGCTATCTGCTGTACAGGCCGCCCGTGTACATCCGTATACGTAGTCCTGATGACTTCATGCCGTCTGATGATGTCGTTGAAGCTCTCCTGCAACACAGACAGATGCAATTCCCCGCGGAGCTGCACTGCCGCCGATATGTTGTATGTTCCCGCGTCAACGCCGAGCTGCTCCAAAAGCCAGAGCTGCTGTTGGCCGTAGCTTAACTCCAGGTCTTTCTCCCGGCTGACCCGCTCGATTCTTTCCTCCTCCTGTACGTGATCAGCGCGTAGCTCTTGCTGTATGAACGCGCTCAGCTGGGCGACGGAAGGCGACTCGAAGACCCTCCTCAGCGCTAACTCTATCTTGAAGACTTCCCCGATCCTCGACGCCGCCTGCGCCGCCAGCAGCGAGTGCCCTCCCAGCTCGAAGAAG